>NZ_JAAALM010000290.1 GCF_009906395.1 Kineococcus indalonis | reverse complement strand
GGCGGGCGCCGCCCGCCCCCGCCCCGTGCTCGTCGTCGGCGTCAGCCGCCGCACGGGGTCGCCCAACGCGCTGCGCTGGGCGCAGGAGGAGGCCGACCACCGCGGCGGGCGGGTGCGCGCGGTGCTGGCCTGGCGCCCCCCGCGCGCCCCCGGTGTCTCCGGCGGGCGGCCCCCGGCGGTGTCCAGCACCGGCGTCGAGGACCTGCAGGCGCAGGCCGAGGAGCTCGTGCGCGGGTTCGCCGGCGCCGCCCTGGGCGAGGGGCACGTCGTGGAGTGCCTGGCGGTGCGCGGGGCGGCGCGCGCGGTGCTGCTGGAGCAGTCCCGCGGGGCGGACCTGCTCGTGCTGGACTCCCCGCGCACGGCGAAGCTGTCCACCCCCGGCGCCAAGCTGCTCGCCCCGCAGCTGGTGTTCTCCGCCGCCTGCCCGGTGGTGGTGATGCCCCCGCCCGTGGAGGAGGGGCTCTCCCGGGCCCGGAAGGCCACGCAGCGCCTGGGGCGCGCGGCGGCCTCCGCCGCGGCCTCCGCCGCGGCCTCCGCCGGCCGGCCGGGGCTGCCCCCGCGCGTGCCCGGCGAGGACTGAGCGCGTCCCCGCGGGCCGGGGCCCCGGCCCGCGGGGACGCGCCGCCCACCTCCGCCGCCCACCTCCGCCGTCCGCGCCCCGGGTCCACGCCCCCGGTCCACGCCCCCGGTCCACCCCGCCGTCCACCCCGCGGCGCCCTCCGGCACGCGATCCTCACCGATCCTCCGACGGACCTGCGACGGAGGGGTGATCCCCAGCGGGCGCACGGGTGGTGCACTGGCGGCGTGGACATCGGTGCGGGGGCGGGCGAGCCGCCGGGGATCGAGTGCAGCGGGCTGCGCAAGGCGTTCGGGGAGGTGCGGGCGCTGGACGACCTGACGGTCTCCTTCACCGCGCCCGCCACCGGGCTGCTCGGCGCCAACGGGGCGGGCAAGTCGACGTTCTTCCGCACGGCGCTGGGCCTGACGCGCCCGGACGCCGGGTCGCTGCGGGTGCTGGGGATGGACGCGGTGCGCGAGCGCGCCGAGGTGCGCCGGCGGGTGGGGTTCATGCCCGAGCACCCGTGCCTGCCGCTGGACATGTCCGCGCAGGAGGTGTGCGTGCACCTGGCCAGGCTGCGCGGGCTCGGCCGGCGCGACGCGGTGCGCCGCACCAGCGAGGTGCTCTTCGCCGTCGGCCTGGAGGAGGAGCGGCGCCGCCCCGTGGCCACCTACTCCCTGGGCATGCAGCAGCGCGCCAAGCTCGCCCAGGCCCTCGTGCACGGCCCGGAGCTGGTGCTGCTGGACGAGCCGACCTCGGGGCTGGACCCCTCCGGGCGCGAGGAGATGCTGCGGCTGGTGCGCCGGCTCTCGCGCGACCTCGGCGTGCGCGTGGTGGCCAGCTCCCACGTCCTGGACGACGTGGAGCGCACCTGCGACGAGGTGGTGGTGCTGCGCGCCGGGGCGCTGGCGGCGCAGCGGCCCGTGGCGGTCGGCCACGACCCCGGCGGTGCGGTGGACGTGCGCGTCGGCGGCGACGTCGCGGCGTTCGCGGCGGCGCTGGCGGCGCGGCTGGAGCCGCTGGGCGTGCGGGTGGGGCCCACCGCCACCGGCGACGTGCGCCTGAGCGCGGGCACCGACGCCGCGCTGGACGCGGTGCGGGACCTCGCCGACGAGCAGGGCCGCGCGCTGGTGCGGCTGGTCGCGGTCGGGCGCGGCCTGGAGGACGTGGTGCTGGACGCGATGGGGGGTGGCCGGTGAGCGGCGCGGCGGAGGGACGGGTGACGGGCGCCCGGGCGGCGGTCGACGGGTGCGGCGACGGGTGCGGCGCCGTACCCGGCGGTGCGGCGGGGGCTCCGGCGGCGCCGCGGGCGGTGCTGCACGACGTGCGCTACGTGCGCTACGCGGGGGCGCTGCGCCCGCGGCGCAACGCGGTGGCCGCGCTCGTGGCCGCCGACGTGCGCCGCCCGCTGGGCCTGGGCCGCAGCGCCGGCGCCAAGCTGTGGCCGTTCCTGCTGCTGGCGGTGGCGTACATGCCGGCGCTGGCGGTGGTCGCGGTGCCGCTGCTGGTGCCGCAGGTGACGGTGCAGCCCACCGACCTCATCGGCTACCCGCAGCTGCTGACGACGAACGCCGTGGTGGTGCTGGCGTTCGTGGCCACCGCCGTGCCCGCGGTGCCCACCCGCGACCGGCGCGACCGGGTGCTGTCCCTGTACTTCGCCACCGCGCTCTCGCGCGCCGAGTACGTGGTGGGCGCGGCGCTGGCGGCGGTGGCGCTGCTGGCGCTCATCGTGCTGGGCCCGGCGCTGGTGCTGTTCGTGGGTTCCGTCGCCACCGCCGACGACCCCGGCGGCTGGCTCGCCGACTCCGCCGGCGACCTGCCGCGCATCCTGCTGGCCTCGGCGGTGGTGGTGCTGCCGCACGCGGCGCTGGGGCTGGCGGTGTCCTCGCTGACCGCGCGGCGGGTGTTCGCGGTCGGCGCCTACCTGGCGGTCGTGCTGGTCGGGCCGGTGCTCTCGCGCCTGCTGGCGGTGGTGGTGGGCGCGGACTGGCCGCTGGCCTTCGACCCGGCCGGCGGGCCGGTGCTGCTGGCCACGGCGGTGGTGACGGGCGCGGAGCAGGCCGCCGGCCCGCTGGCGTGGTGGGTGTGGGCGGGCACGGTCGCCCTCGGGGCGACCGTGCTGGGCCTGCGCTACGGGCGCGGGGGCGACGCGTGAGCGCCGGCGCGGGCGTCGTGGAGCTGGACGGCGTCAGCCGCTGGTTCGGCGACACGGTGGCCCTCTCGGACGTCTCCTTCGCCCTGGGGGCGGGCGTGACCGGCCTGCTGGGCCACAACGGCGCCGGCAAGTCCACGGTCCTGTCGCTGCTGGCCGGCTCCGTGCGGCCCAGCCAGGGCCGGGTGCGGGTGCTCGGCGGCGACCCGCACGCCGAGCCCGGCGTGCACCGCGCCCTGGGCGTCGTGCCCGACGGGGAGGGCACCTGGGCGCACGCCAGCGCCCACGCCCAGGTGGCGTTCCTGGCCCGCCAGCGCGGCGTGCGCGACCCCGGCCGGGCGGCCGCGGCGGTGCTGGAGCGCGTCGGGCTGGCGGAGGCCGCGCACCGGCGCGTGGGCGGCTTCTCCAAGGGCATGCGCCAGCGGGTGCGCCTGGCCCAGGCTCTCGTGCACGACCCGCAGGTGCTGCTGCTGGACGAGCCGTTCAACGGCCTGGACCCCGCGCAGCGGCGCGCCGACGTCGACCTGGTCGCCGCCCTGGGCGCCGAGGGGCGCACCGTGCTGGTCTCCTCGCACGTGCTCGGCGAGGTGGAGCGCATGGCCTCGCGGGTGCTCGTCGTCGTCAACGGCCGGCTGGTCGCCGAGGGCGAGCCGGCCGCGATCCGCGACCTGCTCGTGGACCGCCCCCGCAGCGTCCACCTCGACGGGCCGCGGGTGCTGGAGCTGGCCGGGCTGCTGCTGGCCGAGGGCGTCGTGGACGCCGTGCAGCGCGACCCGGCCGGGCGCGGCGGGGTGCTGGTGCAGGCCCCGCGCGCCACCGCGCTGGCGGAGGCGGTGCCCCAGCTGGCCCGCCGCGCCGGCGCCACGCTGCGCCGGGTGGACCCGGTGGGCGAGGACCTGGAGAGCACGTTCGCGCACCTGGTGCGCCGGGCGAGGGGAGCGGGCCGGTGAGCGCACCGTCGACGCGGCCGCAGGAGCAGCCGCAGGAGCAGCCGCCGGGGCGGCGGGAGCAGGGGCAGCGGGCGCGGCGCGCACCGGGCGCACCGCCGCGCGCGGGGTTCGGCACGACCCTGTTCGGCTTCTCCCTCGGCGCGGTGCTGCTGCGCGGGCGCACCGCGGGGCTGGCGGCGCTGCCGCTGGTGGTTGCCGCCGTGGCGGTCGTCGTGCTGGTCCTGACGAGCGTGCCGGCCCGCTACGGGCTGCAGACCACGCTGGCCGGGGACCTGCTGATCGGCCTGGTGGTGCCGATCGTGGCGCTGGTGCTGGGCACCGGCGCCTTCGGCGACGAGCGCGAGGGCGGCACCCTGCCGCTGCTGCGCTCGCTGTCGCGGCCCCGCTGGCACGTCGTGGTGGCCCGCGCGGCCGCCGCGTGGGTGTCCACGGTCGTGGTGTGCCTGCCGGCGGCGGCGGCGGCCGTCGTGCTGGGCGTGTCGGTCAACCTGCCCGCCGGCGACGTCGTCGCCGGCGTGGCGCTGGCCACCGTGCTGACCTCGGCCGCCTACTGCGGGCTGTTCGTGCTGCTGTCGCTGCTGGCCCGGCGCGGGCTGCTGGCGGGCCTGGCGTACGTGGTGCTGTGGGAGACGTTCCTGGCGGGGCTGGCGCCGGCGCTGCGGGGGCTGTCGATCGGCTCCTACGGCCGCCGCGTGGTCACCCTGGCCACCCCCGGCGACGTGCCGCTGGGCACGGTGGCCGCCTCGGGCACGCTCACCTCGGCGCTGGTGCTGGCCGCGGTGGCGGTGGTGGCGGTGGTGCTGGCCTCCTGGCGGCTGCAGCGCACGGACCTCACCTCCGGCGGGGCCTGAGGCGCCGCGCGCCGGCGCTCACCCCGCCGCTGCCTGCGCCCTCGCCGGTGCCTGCGCCCTCGCCGGTGCCTGCGCCCTCGCCGGGGCCGGCGAGGGCGCCGGCGCAGGTGGCGAGGTCCTCGCGCAGCCGCAGCCGGGCCGCCGGGCCGAGGGCGGTGAGCATGCGCTGCTCGACGGCGCGCACGGCGGCGCTGGCCGCCTCCAGCGCCGCGCGCCCGGCGGGGGTGAGCTCGGTGGGCAGGGCCCGCCCGTGCGGGGCGCTGGCGGGGCGGGTGACCAGCCCGCGCTCCTGCAGGCCGCGCAGCACGCCGTTCATGGCCTGGCGGGTGACGAAGGCGCCGCGCGCGAGGTCGGCGCTGGACAGGCCCGGTCGCTGCCCGAGCAGCTCCAGGCACGAGTACTGCGGCACCGTCAGGTCCACCGGGCGCAGCGCCGCGTCCATGGCGCCGCGCAGCGCCGAGGCCGCCTGCTTGAGGGCGTACCCGACCGACTCCTCCAGGGGGCCGACCCCCGCGCGCCCGTCCACGTCAAGAGCTTGACACACGTCGCGGCCCGGGTGCACGCTCCAGGTGTCAAGTTCTTGACAACCCCAGGAGGACGACGTGACCGTCACCGGACCCGACTTCATCGCCCTGCAGGTGCGCGACCTCGCCCGCTCGGCCGCCTTCTACGAGGAGCACCTCGGCCTGCGCCGCGCCCCCGCCGGCCCGCCCGGGGC
>NZ_JAAALM010000028.1 GCF_009906395.1 Kineococcus indalonis | reverse complement strand
GGTCGTGGGCACGGGGGCGCTCACCGTTCGCTCCGGGGGTCGTGGGCCTCGCGCAGCGCCTCGCCGAGCAGGGTGAAGCCCAGCGCGGTCACGGCGATGCACAGGCCCGGGTACAGGGCCAGGCGGGGCGCCTGCTCCAGGCGGTCCTGGGCGGTGACGAGCATGCGCCCCCACTCGGCCACGGCCGGGTTGGGGTCGCCCAGGCCCAGGAAGGACAGGGCGGCGACCTCGATGACGGCGGTGGCCAGCACGAGGGTGGCCTGCACCAGCACCGGTCCCAGGGAGTTGGGCAGCATGTGGCCCACGACGATGCGCCGCTGGCGCAGGCCCAGCGAGCGCAGCGCCACGACGTACTCCTGGCTGCGCTGGGCCAGCAGGGAGGCGCGCAGCAGCCGCGCGAAGATCGGCACCTGGGCCGCGGCGACCGCCAGCATGATCGAGAGGCTGCCGCGCTCGATGAGGGCGGCGACGGAGACGGCCAGCAGCAGCGAGGGGATCGACAGCAGCACGTCGACCACGCGCATGACCGCGGTGTCGACCCAGCCGCCCAGGCCCCCGGCCAGCAGGCCCAGCACGGCGCCGGCGGCCAGGCCGACGGCGGTGGAGACCACGCCGATGACCAGCGAGGAGCGCGCGCCGTGGAGGAGCTGGGTCAGCAGGTCCGAGCCGAAGGCGTCCAGCCCCAGCGGGTGCCCGGGGCTCGGGCCGGGCACCGAGGTGGGGGTGACCTCGCTGAACCACTCGGCGCTGGCGGGCCGGTGCGGGGCCAGCAGCGGGGCCAGCAGCGCCACCAGGACGAAGGCGGCCACGAGCGCGGCACCGACCAGGCCGGCGGGGTTGCGGCGCAGGCGCCTCCAGGCGGCCAGCCAGGGGCCGGCGCCGGAGTCGCCGGTGGCCTCCGGCGGGGGTCCGCCGGCGGGCTGGGCGGCGACGGCGTCCAGAGCGGTCACGACACACGCACCCGGGGGTCGATGAGGCCGTAGCTGATGTCCACGGCGAGGTTGACGAGGGCGTACACGACGGCGATGAACAGGATGAACCCCTGCAGCACCGGGTAGTCGAGCTGGCTGATGGCGGCGAACAGGTAGCTGCCGATGCCGTTGATGGAGAAGACCGTCTCGGTGAGCACGGCGCCGGACAGCAGCGCCCCGGCCTGCAGGCCCAGCGTCGTGGACACCGGCAGCAGGGCGTTGCGCAGCACGTGGCGACGGCTGATGAGGGAGGCGGGCAGGCCCTTGGCGCGGGCGGTGCGCACGTGGTCCTCGTCGAGCACCTCGATGACGGAGGCGCGGGTGATGCGCACCACGATGGCCAGCGGGATCGAGCCCAGCGCCAGCGCGGGCAGCACCAGGTGCACCAGGGCGTCCCAGGAGGCGTCCCACTCGCGGGTGAGCAGGCCGTCCAGGACGTAGAAGCCGGTGACGCGGGTGGCGTCGATGCGGGGGTCCTGGCGCCCGGAGGTGGGGAACCAGCCCAGCTCGATGCTCAGCAGGTACTTCAGCAGCACCGCCAGGAAGAACACCGGCACCACGACGCCGAGCAGGGAACCGCCGACGACGAGGTTGTCCAGCGGCCCCCCGCGCCGGCGGGCCGCCAGGTACCCCAGGGGGATCCCGACGGCCACGGCCAGCAGCAGGGCCGCGAGCGACAGCTCGATCGTGGCGGGGAAGCGGTCGGCGAAGGTGCTCAGCACCGGTTCCCCGGTGTTGATGGAGGCGCCGAGGTCCCCGCGCAGCAGCCGTCCCAGGTAGGTCAGGTACTGCTGCCACACGGGCTGGTCGAAGCCGTAGCGCTCGTTGACCGCGGCGATGCCCGCGGGGGTGGCCTTCTCGCCCAGCAGCGCCCGGGCGGGGTCGCCGGGCAGGGCCCGCACCCAGGCGAACAGCAGCAGGGACAGGCCGAACAGGACGAGGACGAGCAGGGCCAGGCGCCGCACGACGAGGGTCAGCACGAACCCTCCCGGCGCCGGTGGCGACGGTGCGGCATCAGCTGTCGGCGCTCACCGTGACGGTGTTCCACACCTCGTCCTGCACGGGGCTGGCGGTGTAGCCCTCCACGCCGGGGGCGAAGGCCAGCGAGGGCACGGGGCTGGCGACGGGGATCCCGGGCAGCAGGGTCATGATCTGCTCGTTGAGGTCCTGGTACGCCTGCTCCTGCTCCTGCTTACTGGTGGCGGTGCGTGCGGCGGCCAGGCCCTGGAACAGGCCCTGGTCCTCGAAGCCCCACTCGTTGGTCCTGGCGCCGAAGAACACCCCGATGAAGTTGTCGGGGTCGTTGTAGTCGCCGGTCCAGCCCAGCAGGTGGATGCCGTGCTCGGTGCCGCCCTGCACGGTGCCCAGGTAGTTCGGGCTCCACTGCTCGGCGACGGGCGTGGTGGTGATGCCGACGGCGTTGAGCTGGCTGTTGATCGCGTTGTAGATGGTCGCCGGGTCGGGCATGTAGGGGCGCGAGACGTCCGTGGGGTAGTTGAACGGGATCGTCAGGTTCGCCTGCCCGGCCTCGGCGAGCAGGCGCCGGGCGGTGTCGGGGTCGTACTCGTAGGTGGTGACGCCCTCGTTCCAGCCGATGACGTTGCTGGGCATGAACTGGGTGGCGACCTCGGTGCCCTCGGGCAGCGCGTTGCGCACCACGGCCTCCTTGTCGATCGCGTGCGCGATCGCCTGGCGGACCTTCAGGTCGTTCAGCGGCGGGTACGCCTGGTTGATGCCGAGGTAGAGGATGTTGAAGGCGGGGCGGTCCTGGATCTGGAACCCGCCGTCCTGCAGGGTGGCGACGTCGGCCGGTGCGACGAGGTCGTAGCCGTCGATGTCGCCGTTCTGCAAGGCCTGGCGGCGCGCGGTGCCGTCACCGATGAACTGCACGATGGCGGTGGCGACCTTGGCCTTCTCGCCCCAGTAGGTGTCGTTGCGCTTGAGGGTGATCTGCTGCCCGCGCTGCCAGGAGTCGACGACGAACGGGCCGGTGCCCACGACGCCGCCGGTGGCGTAGGCGCTCTGGCGCGGGTCGCTGCCGTCGCTGCCGTTGCCGCCGCCGGCCTCGACGGCCTCGGTGTCCTGCATGGCGAACGCCGGCAGGGTCAGCGAGGCCAGGAACCCGGCGAACGGGGTGGTGAGGTTGACGGTGACGGTGCCGTCGGGGTTGGCGGTGCTGCCGGCGTACAGGCTGGTGGTGAGCGCGGGGTCGTCGTTGACCTTGAAGCCGCGGAAGATCGAGCGGTAGTAGTACGCCAGGTCCTCGCCCTGGGCGAGGCCGCGCAGGCCGTACCAGCGCTCGAAGTTCGCCACGACGGCGGCCGCGTCGAACGGCTTGCCGTTGGAGAACGTCACGTCCGGCTGCAGGGTGAACGTGTAGCTGAGGCCGTCCTCGGACTGGGTCCACTCCGTGGCCAGCGAGGGGGCCAGTTCCGTGGTGCCCGGCTCGGTGGAGACCAGGCCCTCGAAGACCTGGCGGGTGATGCGGAACGTCTCGCCGTCGGAGGCGAACACCGGGTCCAGCGAGTCGGGGTCGGAGGAACCGCCGAACACGAAGGTGTCGCGGGTGGCGCCGGCGCCACCGCCCCCCTCAGCGGCCCCGTCGCGCTCGCTCTCGGCGCAGGCGCTGGCGGTGACCAGCGCCGCGGCCCCCAGGGAGGCCAGCGTGAAGGCGCGGCGGGTGGGGCGGCTCGTCTCGTCCGTCCCGGGCAGCTCGGTCATCGGTTCCTCGTTCCGGCATCGGTGGGTGCAGCGGTGTCGTGCGGTGTCCTGCGGGCTCGTCGGGGCCCGCGGGCGCGCCGCGGCGTCGCCGCCGCGTCGCGGCGTCGTCGCGCCGGCCGCCGGTCCCGCACGGCCAGTGGGGAACGTAGGCGATCAGGGCGTGTTCACCAACGCCACGCCGCGCGTGTCACACATTCGTTACACGGGCGCGCTCGCGGCAGGTTCGCCCACGGCGGCCCCGGCGCGGTGGGCAGAGTGCCCACCCGGGCCCGCGCCCGTCAGGCGAAGGCGGCGTGGCCGGTGACGGCGCGCCCGACGATGAGGGTGTTCATCTCCCGGGTGCCCTCGTAGGAGTAGATCGCCTCCGCGTCGGCGAAGTGGCGCGCCACGCCGTGCTCGGGGACGATCCCGTTGCCGCCGAGCACCTCCCGGCAGCGGGCGACGGTCTCGCGCATGCGGGTGGTGGTGTACGCCTTGGCCAGCGCGGAGTGCGCGTCGTGCTGGCGGCCGGCGTCGAGCAGGCGGGAGACCTGCACGCACATCGCCAGCGAGGCGGTGATGTCGCCCAGGCTGCGCACGAGCAGGTCCTGCACGAGCTGGCGGGCGGCGATCGGCCTGCCGAACTGCTCGCGCCGCTTGGCGTACGCCAGCGCGGCCTCGTAGGCGCCCATGGCCACGCCGACGGCCTGCCAGGCGACCTCGGCGCGCGTCAGGCGCAGCACGGTGGCGGTGTCCTTGAAGGAGCGCGCACCGGCCAGGCGGCGCTCCTCGGGCACCCGCACGCCGTCGAGCACGACGTCGGCGTTCTGGACGGTGCGCAGCGCGATCTTGTCCTCGATCCTGGTGGCGGTGAAGCCGGGGGTGTCCCTGGTGACGAGGAAGCCCTTGACCTGGTCGTCGGCGACGTCGCGCGCCCACACGACGACGACGTCGGCGAAGGTGGCGTTGCCGATCCAGCGCTTGGCGCCGTCGAGCACCCACGTGCCGCCCTCGCGGCGGGCGGTGGTCGTCAGGCCCCTGGCGGCGTCGGAGCCGGAACCGGGCTCGGTCAGGCCGAAGGCGCCCACCAGCTCCCCGCGCGCCATGGGCGGCAGCCACCGCTCGCGCTGCTCGGGGGAGCCGGTGACGGCGATGGAGCCCATCGCCAGGCCGTTGGTGACACCGACGAAGGTGGCGATGGAGGCGTCCACGCGGGAGAGCTCCATGGCGACCCAGCCGCGGTGCACCGCGGAGCTCTCGAAGCGGCGCGTCTCCGGCCAGGCGGCGCCGTAGCAGCCCAGCTCGGCCAGCGGCTTGACGACCTCGGCGGGGAACTCCGCGCGCACCCAGCAGGCGTCGGCGATCGGCCGCACGGAGGTCTCCAGGTACTCGCGCAGGGCGAGCACGGCCTGCTTCTCGCGGGCGGTGAGGGCGTCGTCCTGGAAGGCGTAGAAGTCGCTGGGCAGGAGGTCGGTCACGGTGCTCCCCGTCGCTGGTCCGGTGGCGCGCCGGTGCGCCACGCGACCCCCA
This sequence comes from Kineococcus indalonis, assembly GCF_009906395.1. Classification (GTDB taxonomy): domain Bacteria; phylum Actinomycetota; class Actinomycetes; order Actinomycetales; family Kineococcaceae; genus Kineococcus; species Kineococcus indalonis. Next base: position 12,198 of record NZ_JAAALM010000028.1, on the reverse strand, counting down.
GTCTGCAACACTCACGCGGGTGTTGCACGCACCGGGGGTCCTGTCCCTGCCGCTGGGCCGGCGCGGGGCGGTGCTCGTGCCCACCGCGCTCTCGCGCCGGCTGGCCGCCGGCGGCGGCAGCGGCGACGCGGTGCACGCCTTCCGCCTGGCCCGGCGGGGCTTCATCGCCGGCGAGCGCCTGGACGTCAGCGCGCTGGCCGCGCAGCTGGGCGTGGACCGCACCTCGGTGTTCCGCTGGGTCGGCAACCGCGACGCGCTGCTGTCGGAGCTGCTGTGGTCGCTGGCCGAGCCGACGCTGGACCGCGTCGACGCCGACGTGCGCGCGCAGGGTGCGCGCGGCGGCGAGCGCGTGGTGGCGGTGCTGACCCGCTTCACCGACGCGATGATCTCCGCGCCGTACTTCCGCGCGTTCCTGCACCGCGAGCCGGTGCGGGCGCTGAAGCTGCTGACGACGGCGGCCAGCGAGGTGCAGCGGCGCTTCACCGCGACGGTGGGGACGCTGCTGGAGGAGGAGACCGGGCGCGGCTGGGCGCCGCCGCCGCTGCCGGCGCACGACCTGGCGTACCTGCTGGTGCGGGTGGCGGAGTCGTACACGTACGCGGACCTGCTGGCCGGCGAGCGCCCGGACACCGCGCGGGCCGCGGCGGCCCTGGCGCACGTGGTGCGCACCGGACCGGGCGAGGACGCCGCGCGGGACGGCGGCGCGTGACGCGCCTCCCTGGCGGGTCCGGCGCGAACGAGGGAGCATCGGGTCAGCAGCGCCGCGAGGGTCGCGGCGCGCGCCGGGAGGTGGTCGGGGTGCTGGTCCGCGAGGCGATGACGGTCCCGGTGGTGACCGTGCTGGACGACGACGAGGTGGCGCACGCGGCGCGCACCCTGCTGCACCACCGCGTCTCCTCCGTGCCCGTGCTGGACGGCGACGGGCACCTGGTGGGGATGGTCAGCGAGAGCGACCTGCTGCGCGACCGCCTCGGCAGCGACCCGCGCAGCCACGAGATGGACCGCGACGGCGACAGCGGCGACGGCGGGGCGCCGCCGCGCACGGTGGCGGAGGTGATGTCGACGCGGCCGCTGACGGTGGAGCCGGGCGCGGACCTGTCCACGGCGGCGGCGCTGCTGCTGGACCACGGCATCCACGCCGCCCCGGTGTGCGACGGTCGGCGGCTGGTGGGGGTCCTGGCGCGCCGCGACGTGCTGCGCACCGTCGCCCACCCGGACGAGGACGTGCGCGAGGCGGCGCTGGCGCGGCTGGCGGAGGACCTGCCGGGGCAGCCGTGGCGGGTGGAGGTCGAGGACGGGGTGGTCACCCTGGACGGGGTGCACGACCCCGGTCAGCGGCGCATCGCGGCGGTGCTGCTGCGCACGGTGGCGGGCGTGGTGCACGTGAGCGGCGTGGACGCGCACGTCTCGATCGACCAGCCGGTGGCGCGCCCGCGCCCGTGAGGGCGCCGGGCGGGGGCGGTGGGCGCGCTCACCGCCCCCGGACCGCGGCGGGCGGCTCCCCCGGCTCGCCGATGCGCTCGAGGGCGTCGACGACCAGGGCCCAGAACCGCTCGCGGTCCAGCTCCAGGGCCGCGGAGGTGCGGCAGCCGGCGGGGGCGGGGGCGCGGAAGTCCGCGACCGTCATGCCCAGGGTGTGCGTGCCGGTCGTCTCCACCGCGATCGGCACCGGCACCGCGCGCACGACGGTGGCGTCGATGACGCGGGCGACGGCGCACGGGTCGTGCACGGGCGGGGCGTCGAAGCCCTGCACGTCGCGGTAGGTGCGGGCGAAGAAGTCGAGCAGCTCGCCGACGAAGCGGGCCGGTCCGGTGCCGACGGCCGCGATCGCCGCGCGCACGTCCGGGGTGGCCAGCGCCTGGTGGGTCAGGTCGAGGCCGACCATGACGACCGGCCAGCCGGCGGAGAAGACGACGTGCGCGGCCTCGGGGTCGACGGCGACGTTGAACTCGGCGACGGCGCTGTGGTTGCCCACGTGCACGCCCCCGCCCATGAGGACGACCTCCTCGACGCGCTCGACGATGCGCGGCTCCCGGCGCGCGGCCAGGGCGATGTTCGTCAGGGCGCCGGTGGGCACGAGCGTGACGGTGCCGGGCTCGTGGGCCATCACGGTGTCGACGATGAGGTCCACCGCGTGGCGGGGGTCGAGCGCGAACGCCGGCTCGGGCAGCTGCGGGCCGTCGAGGCCGGACTCGCCGTGGATGTCGGCGGCGGTCGCGGCGGGGCGCACCAGCGGCCGGTCGGCGCCGGCGGCGAACGGCACGCCGGTGATGCCGGCGACGCGCGCCACCGCCAGGGCGTTGCGGGTGACCTTCTCCAGCGTCTGGTTGCCCGCGACGGTGGTCACGGCGAGCAGCTCGACGTCGGGGTTGCCGTGCGCGAGCAGCATCGCGATGGCGTCGTCGTGACCGGGGTCGCAGTCCAGGACGATCTTCTGCGGCACGGGGCGCTCCCCTCCGTCGGGGTACCGGGACGGCGTCCGGCCCACTGAACAGCCTCCGGCACCGCGCGTCAAAGGCCCGGCGCCGCGCGGCAAAGGCCCGGCGCCGCGCGTGTCATGTCGCAGGACATCGGTGACAGTTCCGCATCAAGACATCGGTGACGCTTCCAGCCGTCGTGGTGGTGACACTTCTCGGTCCTCTGGCCCCGCCCTGCGGCACTCCGCCAGCCACCGCGGAGCATGGACCTCCCCCTGCGTGAGGTGCCGGGAGCAGCGGGGAGCGCATGGCCGGCGGGCGGCCACGGCCAGGCGAGCAGCACCAGCGGAGCCGTCAGCGGCTCACCCGCACCGCCTCGACTTCACGGTCACGGACGTCACGGTCATGCCGATGACCGAGGGGTCACCGAACATGACGACCACCCGCACATCGGCGAAGAGCGGATGGTGGTCAGGCCATCTGGGGTTGCTCTCAGCCTGGGCTTCTTCCTCACGCAGGCGCAATGACTGGAACGAGGCTGTCTTCGATGAGGACGTCGCATTCGTCAGCCAGGAACTTCCAAGCGCCGGACGTCGGGCCGGGCGAGGTGTGGCGTCACCCCACGGCGCGGAATCCCGGGCGCCTTCCCACCGCGCTTGGTCGCCACGGGCGCCGACGTCGTCGCAACCCCCCTCAGGCCGCACTCCGACCCGGTCCGCCTCGCGGTCGCCCTCCTCGACGCGACGACGCTGCCCGCGGCTGGTGCGCGTCCCCTGAGGATCCTGGGGGCACTGCCGTGTGCAGGAGCGGAGCTACGCGGGAGGCCTCACACCCAGGCAGCAGTGTCGGGCAGGGCCCGCTGCCGGTGGTGCAACGCGGGGACGTACACGCCCTCGCGCTCGGCGCGGACGGCCGCAAGGGTCCTGGTCGGGGTCCCGAGCTTGTGGAGGATGTGTTCGAGATGGGTCGCCACGGTCCGCGGGGCCACGACGAGCGCGGCGGCGATCTTCTGGTTGGAGCAGCCCTCGACCAGGAATCCCAGCACCTCCAGCTCCCTCGGGGTGAGTCCGCGCAGGTCGGGTGGGGGGGACAGCAGGACCACCGCGGTGAGCCACAGGGCCACGTCCTCGGGAGGCGTCAAGACGGTGACCCGGACGTGCCCGTCCGGCGCGTGCGCGCCGCTCAGCGGCCAGAGGAACGACGCGCAGACCTGCCCGGCGCCCGCCCGTTCCCTGGCGGCGGCCACAAGGGGTGAGTCGGCCCGCAGAACGTCGTCCGTCGGCAGGCCCGGCAGCTGCCGGCAGTCGCCGTCGGCGAGCAGCACCAGGCCCGCCCGGGCACCGCGGACCAGGCGGGCGGCGTCCACCAGCGACCGCATCGGGTCGAGGCCGCGGGCGAGCACCGGTGCGAGCTGCCCCAGGCGGCGGCGGGTGGTCGGGGACGGCGGCTGCGGGCTGGCGGACAGCACGGCGAGGTGGCCGACGTGGCGCTGCCCGGGGGCGAAGAGAGCCACGCCCAGCCCTTCGCGGATCCCCGCCGGGATCAGAGCCTCGGCCCACGTCGGGAGCTCCTCGGCGGGGTAGGGCAGGTCCGAGGGGCTCAGGGGTGGACGTTCCCGGTCGGTGCCGGTAACCTCGATGTCCTCCGTCAGCTGCGGGCCCGCGAGGAAGTCGATGGTCCGGCCATCCAGGTCGATGGTCACCAGGGCGTGGTAGCGGTCGTCCAGCGGATCGGCGAACGCCAGGAAAGCGCCGTCGAAGGGCACCACGCGGCGCAGGATCTCGAGCATCGTGCGACCGCGCTCCGTGGTGCTCCCCACCGAGGCGGCGGTCTCCGCCAACAGCAGCCCAGCTTCTCGTTGCGTGTGCACGTCTGCCCCCTGCCGGTCATCGCCGGAACGGATGGGCGCTACGCCGCAGCACCTGCTCGACCGGAGGCGACGGTCACCAGGCCAATGATATCGCGCGGAATCCAAGACTTTCACCCTTAACCCCCGTCGACACGGTCTAGCGACTGCCGTCCACCGTGGAGCACCGCGCACCATCCTCGGGGCGGTCGAGGACCCGGGACGCTCGTGATGACCCGGCGGAGGCCGTCCGGCTGCCGACGGCGGAGCGGTATCGGCAGGTCTGCCGATACCGGGCTCGAGACCGCGGCGGTTGACTGCTGTCCCGCCTCCGAACCGGGAGGCGAGGAGGTCGGCTCGGAGGAGGAGGCATCGTGAAGGCTGTGGTCTACGAGGCGCCGCGGCAGGTCAGCGTCAAGGACGTGCCGGACGCGCGGATCGAGCGCGCGACCGACGTCCTCGTCCGCATCACCTCGGCGAACATCTGCGGCTCGGACCTGCACATGTACGAGGGCCGGACCGACTTCGAGCCCGGCCGCTGGTTCGGGCACGAGAACCTCGGCCAGGTCGTCGAGGTCGGCGAGGGGGTCGACAAGATCAGGGTGGGCGACTGGGTCGTCCTGCCATTCAACATCGCCTGCGGGCACTGCAAGAACTGCGAACGCCAGCTCACGAACTACTGCCTCACCGCACAGCCGGAACCGGCGATGGCCGGCGCCGCGTACGGCTTCGCCGACATGGGCCCCTACGGCGGTGGGCAGGCTGAGCTGCTGCGCGTGCCCTGGGGGGACTTCAACTGCCTGCGTCTCGGCGAGGACGCCGAGCAGCGCCAGAGCGACTACGTGATGCTCGCCGACATCTTCCCCACCGGCTACCACGCCACCGAGCTGGCCGGGGTCCAGCCGGGCGACCAGACGGTGATCTACGGCGCGGGCCCGGTCGGGCTGATGGCCGCCCTCTCGGCGACCCTGCGCGGGGCGGGAAAGGTGATGGTCGTCGACCGCCAACCGGACCGGCTGCGGCTGGCCGAATCGATCGGCGCGATCGCCATCGACGACTCGAAGGTCGATCCGGTGCAGGCGGTCCTGGAGGAGACGATGGGGCTCGGCGCGGACAACGGCTGCGAATGCGTCGGCTACCAGGCGCACGAGCCGGACGGGCAGGAGCAGGCCAACCTGACCATGAACCGGCTGGTCGCCTCGGTGCGCTTCACCGGCAGGATCGGCTGCGTCGGCGTCTTCGTCCCCCAGGATCCCGGAGCCGGCGACGAACTGGCCAGGCAGGGCAAGATCGCCTTCGACTACGGCATGTTCTGGTTCAAGGGTCAGCACCTCGGCACCGGCCAGGCGCCGGTCAAGAAGTACAACCGGCAGCTGCGTGACCTCATCGCCGGGGGCAAGGCCGAGCCGTCGTTCATCGTGAGCCACGAGCTGCCCCTCGACCAGGCGCCGGAGGCCTACGAGCACTTCGACAAGCGGGACGACGGCTGGACGAAGGTCGTCCTGCACCCGGCGGCCGCCGGATCGGGGGCCTGACATGGCCGGCGTGCTGGCCGGGCGGCGGGTGGCGATCCTGGCGGCGGACGGTGTGGAGCGGGTCGAGCTGGAACAGCCGCGGCAGGCGCTGGAGGACGCCGGCGCCCGCACCGTCGTCGTCTCCCTGGCCAGCGGTGAGATCCAGGCGCGTGATCACGACCTGGAGGCCGCGGGCACCTTCGCGGTCGAGGAACTGGTCGATGCGGTCTCGGTGGACGACTTCGAGGCGCTGCTCCTGCCGGGCGGGACGGTGAACCCGGACAAGCTGCGGATGGAACCCGCCGCGGTGCGGTTCGTCCGGAACTTCGTCCGGTCGGGCAAGCCGGTCGCCTCGATCTGCCACGGCCCGTGGAACCTCGTCGAAGCCGACGTCGTGCGCGGTTGCCGGCTGACGTCCTGGCCCAGCGTGCGCACCGACCTGCGCAACGCCGGTGCGGAGGTGGTCGACGAGGAGGTGGTCACCGACGCCAACATCACGACCAGCCGGTCCCCGGAGGACCTGCCGGCGTTCTGCGAGCGCATCGTGCAGGAGTACGCCCGCGCTGCGCGGGCCGTGGGCGCGGGAGGCCGGACATGAACTCCCCCCTCACCAGCCTCGCCGGCGCGGCCTCCGTCGCCGCCCGGGCCGGGGGAGGCGTCGTCCGGCGGGTGCGCTCGGTGGTCTCCCCGTCCGCCTCGCGGCCCGCCGGCGGGGGATCGCCGGCGTCGGGGTGGCTCGCGGTGACCCTGTTCCGCTCGGTGAGCGACGTGGACCCCGCCCACCTGCCGGCGCCCCTGGCCGAGTTCGGTGGACGGATCGAAGTCCGCGTGCGCCCGGCCCCCGGCGGCAAGGGCACCGAACTGGCGGTGCGCCTCCGTGAGCGCCCGTCGGCGGGCTCACTGCCCCAGCGGTTGAGCGGCAGGGACCCGCAGGCGGACGTGCGCAGCGCCCTGCGCCGGGCCAAGCAGCTCATCGAGGTGGGTGAGGTGCTCGCCGTGGACCCCGCCCCGCACGGGGAGCGGACGGCGACCCCCGGCGGGGTGCTGCTGGAGAAGTGGACCGAGGTCGCCCCCGGGGCAGGTGTGCGGTGAAGGCGCTGACGTGGCGCGGGGTGAACGAGGTCGGGGTGGAGGACGTCCCCGAGCCCACGATCCTCAACGACCACGACGTCATCCTGGAGGTCGGCCTGTCGGTGACCTGCGGCTCCGACCTGCACCTGCTGGGCGGCTACGTCCCCGCGATGCGCGCCGGGGACGTGCTCGGCCACGAGTTCATGGGCACCGTCGTCGAGGTCGGCCGCGGGGTGACCAAGCACCACGTGGGCGACCGCGTGGTGGTGGTCTCGTTCATCGCCTGCGGGCAGTGCTGGTACTGCCGGCAGGGACTGTGGTCGCTGTGTGACAACGCCAACCCCAACCCGGGGATCACCGAGGCGCTGTGGGGCCAGGCCATCGGCGGCTGCTTCGGGTACTCCCACGCCCTGGGGGGCTGGGCGGGCAGCCACGCGCGCTACGTCCGCGTGCCCTACGCCGACCAAGGGGCGTTCCCCATCCCCGACGGCGTCTCCGACGAACGGGCGCTGTTCGCCTCCGACGCCGCACCCACCGGCTGGACGGGAGCGCACCAGGCCGGGGTCCAAGCCGGTGACGTGGTCGCCGTGTGGGGTGCGGGTGGCGTGGGGCAGATGGCCGCCCGAGCGGCCGCGCTCATGGGCGCCGAGCGCGTCGTGGTCATCGACCGCTTGGACAACCGCCTCGAACAGGTCCGCACCCACGTCGGGGCGGAGACCCTCGACTACACCCAGACCGACGTCCCCGCCGAGCTGCGGGAGATGACCGGTGGGCGGGGGCCGGACGTCTGCATCGAGGCGGTGGGCATGGAGGCCCACCGCCCGGGTCCCCAGCACGTCTACGACCAGGTCAAGCAGCAGCTGCGGCTGCAGACCGACCGGCCCACCGCCGTGCGCGAGGCGGTCTACGCCTGCCGCAAGGGCGGCACGGTGTTCACGCTCGGCGTCTTCGCCGGTCTCGTGGACAAGTTCCCCCTCGGCGCGGTGATGAACAAGGCGCTGACCCTGCGCGGTGCGCAGCAGCACGGACACCGCTATGTCCCCGAGATCCTGGACCGGATGAGCCGGGACGAGGTCAAGACCGAGCACCTCGCGACCCACGTCATGTCCCTGGAGGAGGGGCCGAAGGGCTACCGGATGTTCAAGGAGAAGGAGGACGGGTGCGTGCGTGCGGTGTTCCGTCCCGGGGCGTGACGCACCGGCCGCCGTCGCCCCTGGCCCCGCGACGGCCCCGGCGCCGGAACCAGCCCCCGGGCCGGGGCTGGCGCCTTCCCGCCGGGTGCGGGGGTGACCGGTGACCGCGACCCGCGGCGGGACGTCGGCGCCCGCCGCGCGCGGGGAGACGATCCTGTCGTGGCACCGCCTGCTCACCTGCCTGGGCGCCGGCCTCGTCGCGGGCGCTGCGACGGTGCTCGCGGGCGCACCCGAGCTCTCGGTGCTCATCGGCTGGTGCCTCGCAGCCGGCGCCCTGCTGGTCTGGGTCTGGCGGATCAGCTGGCCCCGCGACGCGCAGGGGACCAAGCGCCTGGCGGAGGAGGAGGGGCGGACCCGCGTGACGGACGCCGTGGTGCTGGGCGCGGCGGTGGCGAGCCTGGCCGCGGTCGTGGTGGCTCTCGTCCGCTCCGGTGCACAGGACGCCGTCGGGGTGGCCAGCGTGGTGCTCGGCGTCCTCGTAGTCATCCTGTCGTGGGCGCTGGTCAACACCGTCTTCGCGCTGAAGTACGCGCGGATGCACTACGACGGCCCCGACAGCGGGGTCGACTTCGGACAGCGGGAACCGCCGGCCTACAGCGACTTCGCCTACCTCGCCTTCACGGTGGGGATGAGCTTCGCCGTCCCCGACACCCAGCTGGGAAGCACACCGGTACGCAAGGTCGCCCTCGGCCACGCCCTGCTGTCCTACCTCTTCGGGACAGTGGTCATCGCCGTGGCCATCAACCTCGTCACCAACCTGGGGCAGCAGGGGTGAACCGATCCGCCCCCGTTGCTGAGGGCACGGCCAGGACGGACCGCAGCGTCGTCGGTCAACGGGGTCGGTCTTCTTCGACGGTGCCCGGTGCCCGGTACCCGGTACCCGGTGCGCTGAGCGCACGGGGGCGTGCTGCGGGGCCGCGTGAACCAGTCACCCGCTCACGCGGGGGATGATCCCGCGGTCATCCCGCGCTGTATGCGGTCTTCGGCGGCCGGCGACGTCACGGTCTTGGCGATGTCCGCCCGGTCGTCAACACCACACACCTTCCGTGTTCCGCTCCCTTCTTAGGTAGACTGGTCTACCTAAGAGCAGGTGAGCAGGGAGTGATCATGGCAACTGAGCCGACAACGACCGGCCGCAAGCAACCCGCGCGCGACCGCCTGCTGCAGGCCGCCGCGCGACGCTTCTACGCCGACGGCATCGCCGCCACCGGCATCGACACCATCACCGCCGAGGCCGGAGTGGCGAAGATGAGCCTGTACAACAACTTCGCCTCCAAGTCCGACCTCGTGCAGGCCTACCTGCTGGCCCGCCACCAGGAGTGGCTGCAGCTGTACGCCGCCCGCTGCACGCAGGTCGACGCCGGCGCGAACGTCGGCGCCGGCGGTCCCCGCGAGCGGGTGCTGGCCGTCTTCGACGCCTACCTCGACCACGCCGAGAGCGCCTACGAGCACGGCTTCCGCGGCTGCGGGCAGCTCAACGCCGCCGCTGAGCTCCCCGTCGGCGACCCCAGCCGCCTGGTGGTGCAGCAGCACAAGGAGGACGTCGAGACCATCGTGCGCGGCGAGCTGGAGCACCTGGCCAGTCCCGATCAGGCCGCGCAGGCCGCTGAGCACCTGACCTTCCTGCTGGAGGGCTCGATGGCCCGCGCCGGCCTGGACGGCTCACCCGAGCGCATCGTGCGCGCCAAGGCGATCGCCCAGCACATCCTCGACGACCTCACCCGACCCGACGCTCCACCTGCTGGCACCGGGACTGACACGGTCCACCAGTCGTGATCGCCATCGTCATCGCCGCGCTGCTGTGGGGGACCACCGGCACCGCGGCCACCCTCCTGCCCTCCACCGTCAGCCCCCTGGCCACCGGCGCAGCGACGATGGCCATCGGTGGGTTGCTGCTGGCCCTCAGCGCCCTCCGCCAGACGCTGGCCGTGCTGCGTTCAGGCCGCGGCGCCTGGGCGGTGCTGGTACCCGGCGCGTCGTGCGTGGCGATCTACCCGCTGGCCTTCTACACCTCGATGTCCCTGGCCGGGGTCGCCATCGGCAACGTGGTCTCCCTGGGCAGCGCACCGGTCTTCGCCGCCCTGCTCGAACGCTTCCTCGACCCCACGCACCGCCAGCGCCGGCTGCAACCGCACTGGGTGGCCGCAGCCGCCGTCTCCATCACCGGCGTCGCCGTCCTGGCCCTGTTCGGACACGGCACCGGCGCTGAGGCGACCGCGAGGACTGGCCAAGGGCACGCGACGGTGCTGGTCGGCATCGCCTGCGGTGCCCTGGCCGGGCTGACCTACGCCGGGTACACCTACACCGCCGGACGCCTCATCCACGACGGCTCCTCCTCGCGGGGTGCGATGGCCGCCCAGTTCGGCCTCGGAGCCGTGGTCCTGTGGCCGGTGCTCATCGCCACCGGTGGCCCCCTGCTCAGCGGCACGACCGGCCCCGCTGACGGCTCGGGTCGCGACACGATGCTGGCCACGCTGGTCGGAGCACCAGCGCCGTGGCAGGTCGTCACCTACCTGGCGCTGGGACCGATGTTCGCCGCCTACCTGCTCTTCGGGCGAGGGCTGCGCACCGTGGCCAGCTCACGCGCGACCACGCTGACGCTACTGGAGCCTTTCGTGGCTACCCTGCTCGCCGTCCTGGTCCTGGGTGAGCGCCTAACCCTCATCGGATGGGTGGGACTGGCGCTGGTCCTGGCCGGAGTCGTCGCGGTCGCCCTCGAAGCCGTTCGCGCACCAGACCCAAGGGCCCCGGCCACGCCAGCGAGCACCTCGATCAGCTCACGAGCTGTCTGACGATTTCGCGGTCATCCCGCTTATGTGGGTGATCCGTGGCGGCCGCGACCGCCCGGATCCGCCGAGGTGCGGAGGGTGCTCGGTGTCTGCATGACCCCTTCAGCCTGGTGCCTATGCGGCGCTCAGCTCACGCGTCCCCGAGCACCCGGGTGCTCCAGTCCGAGCAGTCCACGACGCGCACGCCGTTGTCCGTGAGCAAGATCAACGACCTGCCGGCGCGCGTGGTGGCCACATCGCGTGGGCGTTCACAGGGCTGCCTGTCCAGAACAGCCGCGTCGTAGTCGAGCCGCAGCAGGGACGCCTGCCCCTCATCGGTTTCATGCACCACCACCCAGGTGGCGGTGACCGGGTCGTGCACGAGGTGCCGGAAGTGGTCGGTCCACCTCGCGCGTTCCCGTCCCTCAGGGTCGAGGATGCGCAACGGCCCACCGATCTCGCAGGTCATCAGGTGCTCGCCGTCGGTGGCCGCTGACCAGACCGGGCTCAGACCCGTCGCGATGCGGGGTCCGGTGGGATCCAGCGAACGATCCAGCAGTCGGCACCAGCCGCCGCCCACCCCGAGCGAGAGATCGGGGGTCAGCGGGATCACCCTCAGCACTCCCCGCAGGGGACGCACCTCCTCGCCGGTGGCTGCCTGCAGCACGCGGGTGGCCCTGCGGAGGTGCGTGACGACGACGCGGCCTCCAGCCAGTGCGGTCACGGCCTCGACGTTGGTGCGGCTGCGGTCCTGCCACAGCCGCTCCCCCGACAGGTCGTAACCGCACACGCCGTGCCGCTCCCAGGCGCCGGCGACCACCACCGGGCGCTCACCGGGCACAAGCGCACCCCGCCAACCGACGCCAGAACCCCAGACCGTCTCGAGCGTTGCGATGCGCTCGGTACGCGTCAGCGACCACACGTCCACGAGCCCTCCGGGCGCGGCGGCGGCCAGCAGGTCCTCTTCCCAAGGCGGCGTCGCCACGTTGAGCAGGTCGATCATCGGTGAGACCCCTCGAAGATCATGTCGAGGACTCTGCCCGGTGGATCCGACATCAGCGTCCCCGTAAGGCCAACCCCTGTTCAACCTGCAGGGCGCGGTCGGATAACGCCAGGACCGACGTCACGGTCATCCCGCGGTGCGCGTGGTCTCCAGCGGCTGACAGCGACCTCTCATGGCGATAAGCGAGGTCAAGCTGAGCGCGACGACCACTTGTATACCGCCGCGATCGGCCTGCCCAGCGATCACTGCTGAGGCACAGTGAGCCGGTGACCGTGACCCTGCTTCACGACGCCACCCCGGCCGCCTGGATCGACGCCGCCGACCTGTCCTGGAGCAAGCTGATCTGCCTCGGACCGGATGGCTTCGAGCGCTGCACCCGGCTGTGC
>NZ_JAAALM010000289.1 GCF_009906395.1 Kineococcus indalonis | reverse complement strand
GCGACTGACTGCGCCCCCCCGAGGGCGCCGTCGTGCGGGTCGGCCGCACGTGGCGCCCTCGGGGGGGCGCAGTCAGTCGCGCCGCGACGCGCCGCCGTGGCCGCCGTGAGCGACCCGGAACCCCACCGGGTGCGCGTGGGCCGGTACTGCCCCCCTGCGGCCGGGCGGGCGAGGAGGCGCCCCACGGCCGGCGTGCGCTGCTGCCGCAGGGGGCGGGGCGAGCGGCCCCGCCCGTCCAGCCCTGCGCCTCCCACGCCGGTGACGTCGTCCTCGTCGCCGCGTCGACCGCCGGGCGCGTGGGGGTGGACGTCGAACGGGTCTGCGCGACCGGTTTCGAGGGTCTCGACGACCCGGTGCTGACGCCCCGGGAGCGTCGGCACCTGGCCGGGCTGCCCGCCGGTCACGTCGGGGCCGTGGCCGTGCTGGGCGCACCTCCGCCGGGACGCCCGCCGGTGCGGTGGGTGCACGAGGTTCCCGGGGTGCGCGGGGCGGAGGTGACCCGCGCGCAGCGCGGCGGTGCGCACGGCCACCGCCGGGTCCTTCAGGACGCGGTCGCGCGGCCGGCCGGGTCCGCGTGGCACCCCCGACCCGCGCGGTACGCCTCGCCCACCCGGATGACCTCGTCGAGCTTGTCGCGCGTCGCGGTCAGCTCCTCCAGCTGGGCCTGCACGCGCGCGCGCTCGGCCAGCAGCCGCTCGTGCATCTCGTCGGTGAGGACGCCGTGCTCGACGCACGGCAGGATCTGCAGGACCGCCCTGCTGCCCAGGCCCGCGGCGTAGAGGTTCTGGATGAACCTCACCCGGTCCACCGCGGAGGGCGGGTAGTGGCGCTGCCCGCTGGGGCTGCGCTCGGCGACCAGCAGGCCCTGCTCCTCGTAGTAGCGCAGCGCGCGCACGCTGACGCCCGCCAGCTGCGCGACCTGTCCGATGCGCACCCGTCCCCCCGGTGGCTCGACGCCAGACTTGCCTCTGACGTCAACGTGAGGTCTTAGCGTACGGCGCATGACCACCGCACTCGTCACCGGGGCCAACCGCGGCCTCGGGCACCACTTCGCCGCCGAACTGCTCGCACGGGGGGCGACCGTCTACGCCGCCGCCCGCGAGCCCGGGACGATCGACCTGCCCGGCGCCCGGCCGATCGCCCTGGACATCACCGACCCCGACGCCGTCGCCGCGGCCGCCGCCCTGGCCACCGACGTCGACCTGCTCGTGAACAACGCCGGCATCTCCACCGGCGCGGAACTGCTCGGCGACCTGGACGGCGTGCGCGCCGAGATGGACGTCAACTTCTGGGGGACGCTGTCGATGGTGCGCGCCTTCGCGCCCGTGCTCGCCGCCAACGGCGGCGGGAAGGTCGTCAACGTCGCCTCCGCGCTGTCCTGGTTCTCCTACCCGGGCGCCGGCGCGTACGCGGTCTCCAAGGCCGCGAACTGGAACATGAGCAACGCGCTGCGCCTGGAGCTGGCCGGGCAGGGCACGCAGGTCACCTCCGTCCACCTGGGCCTGGCGGACACGGACATGGCCAGGGCGGCCCAGGGGCCGAAGACCGACCCGGCCGTGGTCGCCCGCAGGACCCTGGACGCCGTCGAGGCCGGCGACCTCGAGGTCGTCGTCGACGACTGGAGCGCGATGGTCAAGGCCTCGCTGGCCGAGGACCCCCGCACGTTCTACGAGCGGTTCCTCACGGCCTGAGCCACCCGCCCCGGCCGGCGGGTCACGGCTCGCCGGCCGGGGCGCGGGGGCACCGCTGCGGCGTCAGCTCGCCTCGCGCGCCCAGGCGTTGGCCCACTCGTCCACCGCGCCGCTGGCCAGGGCGTCGCGCAGGTCCAGCAGCGCGGTGAGCCGGTCCGTGCCCAGCCCGGCCAGCGCGACCACCGTGGCCGCCCTGGTCGCGTCGTCGTGCAGGTCGTCGCACGTGAGCCGGTGCAGGTCCGGCAGCTCGGCCGCGACGCGCGGGTGCGCGCGCCAGCGCTCGACGCGCTCCCACAGCTCGCGGGTGGCAGGGGTGGTCGGTGCGTGCCTCACGTGGGTGCCTCACTCGTCGTGCTCGTCGGCGTCGCGGGACGCACCCCCCTCCGGCAGCCGCTGGAGGGGGCGGGCCGGAACGGCTCGCCCCGCACCCCGTGCAACACCGCGCGGGGCCGTGCCGCGACCCACGGGGGGGTGTCGCGTGCATCACGTCCTGCCGCGCGGGGCGCTCAGCCCGCCCGCTCCTGCGGCTCGGGCGCGGCGCCGGCCGCGCCGGCCGCGCCGATGACCCGGGTGAGGCCGTCGCGCAGCGCCTCCAGCTCGGCCACGTCCACCCCCAGGCGCTGCACGACCTGACCGGGCACCCGCTCGGCCCGCGCGCGCAGGCGCCGCCCGGCCTGCGTCAGCGAGACCGCCAGGGTGCGCTGGTCCTCCGGCAGCCGCTCGCGCTGCACCAGCCCGGCGCCCTCCAGGCGCTTGAGCAGCGGGGAGAGGGTGGGCGCGTCCAGCGCCAGCGCCTGGCCGAGCTCGCGCACCGACATCGGCTCCGAGCCCCACAGCGCGAGCATCACCAGGTACTGCGGGTGCGTCAGGCCCAGGGGTTCGAGCACCGGGCGGTACACGCCCAGCACGCTGCGGGCAGCCACGACCAGGGCGAAGCAGACCTGCCGCTCCAGCGCCAGCGGGTCCTCGGCGCCGCCGGCAGTCGGTGCCGGTGCGCCGGTCGGGGTGGGGTCGGGCGCGCAGGTGGGTGCAGCACCGGGTGCAGCACCGGGTGTGGCACCGGTCACGGCGGGCCGCTTCGGGGTTGAGCGCACGCCCGCAGCGTACGATAATTAGTGCACGAAGTGTTGCTGAGCGAAGTACCGACTGGAGGACCTCCATGCCCTTCGACGACACCCGGGGCCTGCCCAAGAACCTGCAGCGGCCGCGCTCGAAGCACAAGTGGATCGACCTGATGCTCGACGCCGCGTTCTCCTTCACCGGCCCCGCGCAGGTCTCCGCCGAGGACGAGGGCCCCCAGCGCGTCGGGCGCACCGAGGAGGAGGCCCGCTCCGGGTACGGGCAGTGGGAGCGCATCACCGTCGGCGGTCACAGCTACCTCGTCGAGCGCAAGGCCCCCGGAGCGGACGCCTGAGCCGCACCCCGCGGACGCCCCGGCCGGTGGTCAGCCGCTCGAGGCCCCGGCGCCGGCAGGTCCGCCACCAGCGGGCTCCGGGGCGAAGGAGAACATCGTGACCGGCTGCGCCACCCCGCCCACGGCGCGGTAGAAGTCCAGGGCGTGCACGTCCTCGTCGTCGGCCAGCACGAAGACCTCGCCGATCGGGGCGACGGCGCCCGCCGCGGACGCCGCCCGCAGCAGGTGCCGCACCAGGGCGCGCCCCACGCCGCGGCGCTGCCAGTCGGCCCGCACCGCCAGGTCGTAGACGAACAGCTCGTCGACCTCCGCGCGCGTCATCGGCAGCACGTGCGCGGTCAGGCCCCCGACGGGCACCCCGTCCACCACTGCGGCCAGCGCCCAGAACTCCTCCCGGCGCAGCAGCCGCTGCAGGTGGGCACCGCTCAGCGGCTCACCGCCGACGCCGAAGACCTCCTGCACCAGCGCGAACGTCGCGCGCGCCAGCGGCACGTCGCTCGGACCCAGGCGCAGCGTGCGCACGCGCCCTCCCCCCGCCGGCTCGTCCGGTGCTCGCCCGCGGACGGCGCGGGACCCCGGCAGCGTCGCACCCGCGACCGCGGCCCGTCGACCCCCGGCCGCACGGAGCTGCGGCGCCACGCCTTCAGCAGCTGCTCCAGGAGATCCTCGGCCCGGCACAGGAACCCGACGCGCGAGGAGTCCGGGTGCCGCACCGTGAACGCGGTGCGCGGCCACCACCGCCCGCTCGGGAACCGCCCGCTCGGGAACCGCCCGCTCGGGAACCGCCCGCGGCGGCCCCGGCCGGTGCGGCGATCGCGGAGGCGATCCGGTCCACCGCCGCTTCCACGCCGGCAGGAGCTGCTCGCCGGCGGTCTCGGAGTCGTGGACGGAGGCGGTGCCGCCGCGCCGGGCGCCGCAGGGGTCCACGACCCCCACCTGCACCTGCGCGCGGAAGGCGTCGGCGTACCCGTGCCGTGCGAACGAGGCGGCCGAGGTGGGCCCGGTCAGCCGGTGCGCGGCACCAGGGCACCGCGGCGCCCCACGGCCCACACGAGCAGGGCGAAGGCGCTCAGGGCCACCCCGGCGGTGCTCACCGCGCTCCAGCCGCCGGTCGACCACAGCACGGCGGCGGCGGCCGAGCCGATCGCCCCGCCGGTGAAGTTGACCGTGACGTAGGCGGTGTTCAGCCTGCTGCGCTCCTCGTGCGAGACGGCGAACATCCGCGTCTGGTTCAGGATGCCCACCGCCTGCAGCGCGACGTCCAGCAGCAGCACCGCGACGAGCACGGCCACGAGGGAGCGCCCTCCCAGGCCGGCGACGACGAAGGAGATCAGGGCCAGCACCCACGCCGCGCCCGTGGCCGGCAGCGACCAGCCGCGGTCGTGCAGCCCCCCGGCGCGCTGGGCGGCCACGGCCCCGGCCAGGCCCACCAGCCCGACCAGGCCGATGACGGAGACCGGGTAGGCGAACGGCTCGGCGCTCAGCAGGAACGTCAGGGCCGTCCAGAACATCGTGAACGCGGCGAAACCCGTGGCGCCCAGCAGCAGCGTCCAGCGCACGACGCGCTCGCGGCGCACCACGGTGGCCACCGAGGCGATCAGCGCCGGGTAGCGCAGGCGCGTCTTGGGCGCCAGCGGCGGGATCGCCCGGCGCAGCACGACGGCGAGGACGAGGGCTGCCGCGGCGGCCAGCACGTAGACCGCGCGCCAGCCGGCGACGTCGGCGACCAGGCCGCTGACGGTCCGGGAGACGAGGATGCCGGTGAGGATGCCGGAGACGACGGTGCCGACCACCCGGCCGCGGGAGGCGTCGTCGGCGAGGTCCCCGGCCAGCGGCACGAGGACCTGCCCGGAGACGGTGCTCAACCCCAGGGCGGTGATCGCGACCAGCAGCAGCGGCAGGGACGGCGCCAGGGCGCACGCGGTGAGCGCGAGCGCGGAGCACACCAGCACCAGCGGCACCAGGCGACGCCGGTCCAGCACGTCGCCCAGCGGCACGATCAGCAGGATGCCGACGGCGTAGCCGACCTGCGTGGCGGTCACCAGCCAGCCAGCTGCGGCGGTGGAGACGCCCAGGTCGGCGGCGATGAAGCCCAGCAGCGGCTGGGCCCAGTACAGGTTGCCCACCGCCGCCGACCTG
>NZ_JAAALM010000288.1 GCF_009906395.1 Kineococcus indalonis | reverse complement strand
AGGGGGAGCGGGTGCAGCTGACCGACCCGCGCGGGCGCCTGCACACCATCACCCTCACCGCCGGCAAGGAGTTCCACACCCACCGCGGCCGCTTCACCCACGACGACCTCATCGGCCGCCCCGACGGCACCACCGTCACCAACAGCGCCGGCGTGGAGTACCTCGTGCTGCGCCCGCTGCTGGCGGACTTCGTGCTCTCCATGCCGCGCGGCGCCGCCGTGGTCTACCCCAAGGACGCCGGGCAGGTCGTGCAGATGGCCGACGTCTTCCCCGGCGCCACCGTCATCGAGGCCGGCGTCGGCTCCGGGGCGCTGACGATGTCGCTCCTGCGCGCCGTCGGCGACGGCGGCCGGGTGCACTCCTTCGAGCGCCGCGCCGACTTCGCCGACATCGCCCGCGGCAACGTGGAGACCTTCTTCGGCGGTCCGCACCCCGCCTGGCGCCTGACCGTCGGCGACCTCGTGGAGTCCCTGCCCACCTCCGGGCTGTCCTCGGCCGACGGCACCGGCGCCGACCGCGCCGTGCTGGACATGCTGGCCCCCTGGGAGTGCCTGGACGCCGTCGCCGACGCCCTGGCCCCCGGCGGGGTGCTCATCTGCTACGTCGCCACCGCCACCCAGCTCTCCCGCGTGGCCGAGGCCGCCCGCGCCTCCGGGCGCTGGACGGAGCCGGAGGCGTGGGAGTCCATGGTGCGCGGCTGGCACCTGGAGGGCCTGGCGGTGCGCCCGCAGCACCGCATGGTCGGGCACACCGGCTTCCTCATCACCACCCGCCGCCTCGCCGACGGCGTCCGCCCGCCGCTGCGCAAGCGCCGCCCGGCCCCGGGCGCGTACAGCGAGGACACCGGCGGCGGCGCCGGGGAGGACACCGGCGCCGGCGCGGACGCCCTGGCCGACGGCACCGAGTACGGCGACCGCCCCGTCTCCGACCGCAAGGCCCGCAAGGCCGCCCGGGAGGCCGCCGCCGGCGCCGCCGCCTCGCACAGCGCCACCCACGGGCCCGTCGAGCCCGACGGCACCGCCGAGCCGACCGGCACCGCCGAGCAGACCGAGCCGGGCGCCTGAGGTGGTGTCCGCGTGATGGCGCACAGCCACGCCTGCACCGGGCTGACCGCCGGGGCGGCCACCCTGCCCCTGGCGCCCGTGCACGGCCCGGTCGGCGCCGCGGCGTGGGTGGCGGTGTGGGGCGGGGCGGCGCTGCTGCCCGACTTCGACCAGGGCGGCATCTCCTGGAAGCGGGCCCTGCCGCGCCCCACCGGCTCCACGGTGGCGCAGATGTGGGGGCCGCTGACCACCGCCGCGGCCGCGGCGGTGGGCCGCCTGGCCGGCGGGCACCGCTGGGGCACCCACGACCCGCTGCTGGCCCCGCTGGTCTTCGGCGCGCTGGCCTGGGCCGCCGCCCTGAACCCGTGGACGTCCCTGGTGGCGCTGGCCCTCGTGGCCGGCGCCGCCCTGCGCGGCTGCCACTTCGTGATCCCCGGCACGGTCGAGACGACCGTGGTGGGCAACCTCGCCCTGTCCTTCGGGCTGGCCTGGTGGGTGCTGCACCGCAGCCCCGGCGGGGTGGAGTGGCTGCCGTGGGCCGTGGCCGGCGGCGTGCTGGTGCACGTGCTGGGCGACTGGCTCACCGTCGGCGGGGTGCCGCTGCCCCTGGCCACGCCGCTGGCGCTGCTGGGCGGCCGGCGCCGGCGCACCGCGCTAGGGCTGTTCCGCACCGGGGCGCGCGTCGAGGGCGCCGTCGCCGCGCTCGCCGTCCTCGCCGCCGCCGTCCTGCTGGCCCGCCACCTGCTCGCCTGAGCCCCGGGACGCGCGCGGGGGCCCGCCGCCCCCGCGCGCGTCCCGGGCCTCCTGCAGCGGCGAGCGCCCGAAGCGCACCAGCACCTGCTCGAAGCCCTTGTGCCGCTGCGCCTGGGCCAGGCGCGTGTAGGCGCGCTGGTCCGCCTCGGTCAGCTCCACCGCGTCCGTCAGCGGCGTCAGCAGCGCCCGCGGGTACAGCCGCCGCACGCGCACCACGTCGGCCTCCACGCACAGCACCACGCAGCACGAGGCCGCGAACAGGAACGCGATGCCGCCCAGGACCACCGTGAACACCTGGTTGGACACGGTGGAGCGGGCCGCGACCTCCCCGACGATGCCGGCGCCGAAGTGCTGCAGCAGCGTCCACAGCACCCCCATCGCCGCCGCCCCGGGCAGCACGGTGCGCACGGCGGGGCGGTGCGCGGCCGCCAGCCGGAACGCCACCGCGAAACCCACCGCCGCCAGGGCCGCCGTGCCCGCCCGCGAGGCCCAGGTGGCCAGGCCGGCGGGCACGTAGGCGCCGCTGACGGCGCTGAGCACCGCGGTGCCCACCACGAACAGCCCGGCCGTCACCAGCAGCAGCAGGGCGCGCCCGCGCGCGGCGAAGGGGTTGGGCCGCTCGTTGCGCGGCACCGCCCACGCCACGTTCACCGCGTTCTGCAGGGCCAGGCCCACCCCCATCGCCCCGTACAGGGCGCCGCCCAGGCCGATGGCCAGGCCGACCGCGCCGCCGCCCAGGCGCCCGGGGCTGCCCAGCTCGCCGCCGATGACCGGCACCTGCCGCAGCGCCGAGCGCAGCACCGCCTGCTGCGCCCCGGGGTCGCCGGAGAGCAGGTACCCCAGCACGGTGGTCAGCAGCAGCAGCAGCGGCACCAGCGACAGGAAGCCGTAGTAGGTGATGAGGGCGGCCAGGTAGGCGCCCTGGTCCTCGAAGAACTTGTACGCCACGGCCAGCGGGTAGCCCACCGCGCGGTGGCGGCGCTGGAAGCCGTCCAGGCGGGCCAGGGCGCCGGGACGGTGCTCGGGGTCGGGCACGGGGGTCATCCTGCGGCCGGCGGGCGCGCGGCGCGCGCCGGCGGGGGCGGACGCGCCGACACCGATCCGCCTCGCGCTGTCGCCGCCGCGGGTTAGGGTCGAGTGCATCCACCGCCGGACCGGGCGACCGGGAAGGCTACGAGGGGGAGGATGCGCATGACGGAACCCCAGCGCCGCTTCGGCGGCGGAGGTGAGCGGGACGCCCGCCACGTCGCACTGCTGGAGGAGCAGCTCGGTGCCGCGCGCTCGCGGCTGGCCCAGGTCGACGCCCAGAACGACCGCCTCGCGGCGACCCTGCGGGACGCCCGCGACCAGATCGTCTCGCTCAAGGCCGAGGTGGACCGCCTCGGCCAGCCGCCCGCCCAGTTCGCCACCTTCCTCGCCGCGGTCGAGGGCGGCACGGCCGACGTGGTCAGCGCCGGCCGGCGCATGCGGGTGGCCGTCAGCCCCGCCGTGGACCTCGCCGGGCTGCGCCCGGGCCAGGACGTCATGGTCAACGAGGCGATGAACGTGGTGGCCGCGTGCGACTACGAGCGCACCGGTGAGCTGGCCACGGTCAAGGAGCTGCTGGGCGACGGGCGTGCGCTGGTGCTGGCGCGCGCCGACGAGGAGCGCGTGGTGCGCCTGGCCGGCCCGCTGGAGGACGGCCCGCTGCGCGTGGGCGACTCCCTCACCGTGGACACCCGCTCGGGCTTCGCCTTCGAGCGCATCCCCAAGGCCGAGGTCGAGGAGCTGGTCCTGGAGGAGGTGCCCGACATCGACTACACCGACATCGGGGGCCTGGGCCCGCAGATCGAGGCGATCCGCGACGCGGTGGAGCTGCCGTTCCTGCACGCCGAGCTGTTCCGCGAGCACGGGCTGCGCCCGCCCAAGGGCATCCTGCTGTACGGCCCGCCCGGCTGCGGCAAGACCCTCATCGCCAAGGCGGTGGCCAACTCGCTGGCCAAGAAGGCCGCGGAGCTGCGCGGGGAGACCCAGGCCAAGAGCTACTTCCTGAACATCAAGGGCCCGGAGCTGCTCAACAAGTACGTCGGCGAGACCGAGCGGCACATCCGCCTGATCTTCGCCCGGGCGCGGGAGAAGGCCGGCCAGGGCACGCCCGTGGTCGTCTTCTTCGACGAGATGGAGTCGCTCTTCCGCACCCGCGGCTCGGGGGTGTCCTCCGACGTGGAGACCACGATCGTGCCGCAGCTGCTCTCCGAGCTGGACGGCGTGGAGCGCCTGGAGAACGTCATCGTCATCGGCGCCTCCAACCGCGAGGACATGATCGACCCGGCGATCCTGCGCCCGGGCCGCCTCGACGTGAAGATCAAGATCGAGCGCCCGGACGCCGAGAGCGCCGGGCAGATCTTCGCCAAGTACCTGACGCCCGACCTGCCGCTGCACGCCGACGACCTCGTGGCCAACGGCGGGGACGCGCAGGCGGCGGTCGACGCGATGATCCAGGCCACGGTGGAGCGCATGTACACCGAGAGCCCGGAGAACGAGTTCCTCGAGGTCACCTACGCCGGCGGGGACAAGGAGGTCCTGTACTACAAGGACTTCAACTCCGGCGCCATGATCCAGAACATCGTCGACCGCGCCAAGAAGACGGCCATCAAGGACCTGCTGACGTCCGGCCAGCGGGGCCTGCGGGTGGAGCACCTGATGAGCGCGTGCGTGGACGAGTTCAAGGAGAACGAGGACCTGCCCAACACCACCAACCCCGACGACTGGGCCCGCATCTCCGGCAAGAAGGGCGAGCGGATCGTCTTCATCCGCACCCTCACGCAGGGCAAGAAGGGCACCGAGGCGGGCCGCTCGATCGACACGGTCGCCAACACCGGCCAGTACCTCTGACCCGGGGCCGCGGGCCCGCACCCCTCCGGGGTGCGGGCCCGCGGCGCGTCAGGGCCGGCCGCCGTCCTCCCACCAGCGCGGCCAGGCCGCCAGCAGCGCCCGCGAGTCCGCCACGAACGGCCAGGAGGGGTCCGCCAGCCGCTCGCGCAGCCGCTGCGCCGGCTCCCACCAGCCGGCGGCGACCTCGCTCTCCTGCAGCACCAGCGGCGCGCCGTCCCACCACGCCTCGTACACGTGCGCCAGGTGGTGGGTGACCTCGTCGCGGTACCAGCGCCGCAGCACCGGCCGCAGCGCCGACGCGCCCGCCCCCAGCTCCTCGGCGAGCTCGCGGCGCGCCGCGTCGGCCGGGTCCTCGCCGGCGGCGACGACGCCTCCGGCCAGGCAGTCGTGCAGACCCGGGTTGACGTCCTTGGTGCTGGTGCGCCGGTGCACGAAGACCCCGCCGCGCCCGTCGCGCAGCAGCACCCCCGTCGCCGCGTGCGGCAGGTTCAGCGCGCGCACCCGCGATCGCGGCGCGCTGCCGGTGACCCGCCCGCCGGGGTCGGCCGGGTCGTACAGCGCCACGACCTCCTGCGCCGGCTC
>NZ_JAAALM010000287.1 GCF_009906395.1 Kineococcus indalonis | reverse complement strand
GGGGAGAGGGGGGCTGCGGCGTGGGCCGCCGGGCGCCCCGTCCACATCGCCAGGGCGTCGTCGGGGGGCGGGGCGATCGCGCGGTGCGCCGGGCGGTGCACCTGCAGCGCGGGCGACGGTGCCGCGGGCAGCGGGTGCCGCCCGCGCGCGGCACCGCGCCGGGCGCGCGGTGCCGCGGCCGCGCGGCCCAGGGCGGAGCCCACGCAGATCCACAGCACGAGCGAGCCCGCGCCGCTGGAGACGTCCGAGGACAGCTCCAGCAGCAGGTAGTAGCCCAGCACCATGACGGTGAACAGGGCCGACGGGTCGCGCGGGCTGCGCCGGGCGGTGCGCACCGCCGCGGCGAGGGCGGTGCCGAGGACGACGAGGAAGAGCACCAGGCGGACGACGCCGCCCTCCTGCAGCAGCGAGAGGTAGCCGTTGTCGATGCCGTTGGAGGTGCCGCCCTCGGTGAGGGAGCCGGCCACGCCGGCCGTGCCCGGCCCGGAGCCCACCGGGTTGGCGGCGGCGGCCAGGAAGCGCGGCAGCAGCAGCAGGCGGTCGCGCACCGACTGGTCCTGCGCCAGCGAGGAGACCTGGTAGCGGCTGGTGCTCGAGCCCTCGGCGGCCAGGCCGAGCACGTTGATGCCGACGTACATGCCGCCGGCGATGACCACGGCGAAGAACACGGCCTGCACGCGCCCCACGGGCAGCAGGCCCAGCATCGCCAGGCCCAGCAGCAGCAGCGGCAGGGCGAACAGCACGCTGCGCACGCTGGTGAGCACGAGCGCGGTCAGGCCCACCGCCACGACGAGGGCGGCGAAGGAGGCCCGCAACCCGGAGCGGCCGGTGCCGCGGCGGGCCACCAGCCAGCACAGCACCGCCATCAGCCCCAGGCCGACGTACAGCGCGAAGCTCAGGGGCGACTCCATCGTGCCCCAGACGCGGAAGGCGCGGGCCTCCGGCTGCCCGACGCTGTTGAGCGTCTCCTTGACGCTGTCCAGCCAGGCCATGTCCCAGCGGGGGGCGAGGAAGAACTGCAGCACCCCGTAGGCCGAGACCGGCAGCAGCAGCACGACCAGGCTGCGCACGACCGCCCCGGCGGCGTGCCCGGCCCAGCCGCGGGCGGTCAGGTAGCCGATGCCGCAGGGCACGGCGACGAGCAGGAAACCGGTGACGCGGGTGGCCAGCGACCCGGCGGAGGCGACACCCGCGGTGACCACCAGCCACCCGAGGTAGGCGGCCAGCCACCCCGACCCCGGAGCGGGGCGGGGGCGGCCGCGCACCAGGAAGAACGCCGGCAGGGCGGCCAGCACCACCAGCACCGCCAGCGGGTCGCTGGGCACGTAGGCGTCCTCGCCGGCGGTGAGCCGGCGCAGCAGGGCGGTGGTGGGCAGCGCCACCAGCGCGAGCCCGACGGCGGTGGAGGGCTGCGGGCGCAGGACCACGCCCAGCGCGATCACCAGCAGCGGCAGCACCAGGCGCCAGGGCCCGACGGCGAGGGCGGCGACCACGACGACGGTGGCGGCGACCGCCGCGAGCGGCACCAGGGAGGCCGGCAGCGGGGACCGGCGCGCCCGCGGCGCCACCCGCGCCCGTGCCGGGCGGTCCGACGTCGCCACGCTCGAGCTCAACCAGTCCCCCATCCTCGTCCGGTCCCGGGCGGCTCCCGTGGACCGCTGCGGACCGTTCCCGCCCCCGCGGGGAGCCCCGCTCCAGTGGCGGTCCGGTGCGCCCGCGCGGCGCCGGGGCCGCGGGCCACCGGCGGCCGGGGCGTCCCGGCACGGCGGTCAGGGGGAGTCTAGGCGGACGTGGTGCCCCCCGGCGGCGTCATACCGGGTTCCGGTTGCTCCGCCCGGGGGATCGTCACCGGGCCTCCACGTCTCCTCCGGACCAGTCCGGTGACGCCGGGTCGCGCGCCGGTGACGTGCAGTCCTAGGAGGCGGGGGAGGAGCCGCTCGACGCGTCGGTGGAGGGGTCGGCGGCGTCGGGCGCCTCGTCGAGCCGGAGCAGCACGACATGGTCGGGGACGTCCAGCTGCAGCGTGGAGGAGGTCGCGGTGGCGCCCACCGCGGAGGTCCCGGAGAAGGTCGGCTCGTAGCGCGTGGCCGTCATCGCGCGCGGCAGCTGCACGCTGACGCGCCGGGTGGTCTCGACGTCGCAGCACTCCTCGCCCGCCGGGTACGACAGCGTGTTGGCCCACAGCGCCAGCCAGTAGCTGCCGTCCCGCTTCTGGAGCACCACGTGGCGCACGTCGTCCACGGCGGCGCCCGCCTCGTCCGTGGCCGCGACGGTCACGTCGAAGCGGGTGGGGTGGTGCGTGCTGCCGGGGTCCTCGAGCAGGTCCACCAGGGAGCGCACCGCGTAGAAGGCCGGCTTGCGCCGCCCGTCGGCGTCCAGGAAGAGGTCCCAGTCGTCGGTCGAGAGGTTGTAGAGGTAGTCGCGCCGCACGCCGGCGCGGAAGTACTCCAGGTAGTGCCGCAGCGCGTACTTGGCGCTGGCGCGCTCGGAGACGCCGCCCTGCTCGGTGCACCCCTCGGGGGTGAGGGTGTTGCAGTAGCCGCTCTCGGTGGAGACGACCCCCTTGCCGTCGCACAGCTGCAGGGCGGCGGGCATCCACTTGGTGGTGAGGTCCTGGTCGGGCAGCTCACCGCCGGGGTAGCTGTGCATGGAGGCCAGGTCGCAGCGCACCCCCGCCAGCTCGGCGGTGCTGTCGGGGTCGGCCACGGAGGGGCTGACCACCGTGAGCGCCCGGACGGCCTCCTGCACCTGCGGGTCCTCGTCGCGGTAGCCCTTGATCGAGTCGTGCATCCGGTCGGCGAAGGCGCGCACGCCCTCGGGCCAGGACTGCCCGTCGTACTCCAGGTCGCGGTTGATGTCCCACTCGTTGGGCCCCTCCACGCCCTCGGCGGCGTCCAGGACGGGCAGCAGGCCCTCGGTGACCACGTCGTCGCCGGAGTAGCCCTCGCGCGGGTCCATCACCAGCAGGGTCTTGATGCCGTGGTCCTCGTGCAGCTGGTTGACGTGCGCGAAGAACTGCTCGCCCCGCCCGCCGGTGCGGATGTGCCGCACGCCCAGGTCGCCCAGCGTGCGCTCCAGCAGGTCGAAGCGCCTGCTCTGCTGGTACAGCTGCACGGCCACGCCCATGGACTCCACCACCGAGTCCGCGGCGTGCACGTCGCCGGGGTCGGGGATCACCACCGGTGCGGGGTCCGGGCGCGTCACCACCACGGCGAGGACGGCGACGAGCACGAGCACCACCGCCGCGGCGCCCGCGGCGGTCAGCCGGCGCCGGCGCCGGCGCCGCGGCGCCTCGGCGGCGCTGTCCGGCGGGGGCACCAGGGCCTCGGTGCTCGAGGGGCTCTCGGACGTCACATCGCCTCCGCAGCGGGCGCGGACCAGGAGCGCGTGACCACTGGTTCGCTGACGGTCATCGGGGGTACCGTCCGGACCAGTCCTGCCGGATGTGTCGTCCAGGAGGGGTCGCCGTCGGCTACCGTCCAGTGTAGGCGCTGCCGTGCAGCGCCGGTTCAGCCGGACGAGGGGGGTTTCGTGGGTTCCGTGGGTTCCGGGGGTTCCGGGGGTTCCGCCCCGAAGGTCTGCATCGGGATCCCGGTCTACAACGGCGAGAAGTACGTCGCCGCGACCGTCGAGAGCGCGCTGGCGCAGGACTTCGAGGACCTCGAGGTCGTCATCTCCGACAACGTCTCCACCGACGGCACCGCGGAGATCTGCCAGGAGTTCGCCCGCAGGGACCCGCGGGTCCGCTACGTGCGCCACGAGGAGCACGTGGGCGTCGCGGACAGCTTCTCGCGCACGTTCAGCCTGTGCCGCAGCGAGTTCTTCAAGTGGGCCGCCTCCGACGACGTGAGCCACCCCACGTTCGTGGGCAAGGCGCTGAAGGTCCTCGAGGAGCACCCCGCCGCGGTGGTCTGCTACAGCGAGGCGGCGGTGCTGAACGCGGCCGGGGAACGCGTCCGCGACGACACGTTCATGATCGACCTGTCCGGGCCGAGCGCGAGCCAGCGGTTCCGCCGCGTCGTGATGGCCCCCATCAAGCACCACGCCGGCCACGAGCAGTACGGGCTCATCCGCTCCGACGCGCTGCGCCGCGCGGGGGCGATGAGCAACCACGTGTACGGCGACCGGGTGCTCCTGGTGCGCCTGGCGCTGCAGGGGCCGATGCTGCGCATCCCCGAGGTCCTCTTCTTCAACCGCGACCACGACGGTCGCAGCCAGCGCGACGGCGCCCGCCGCACCCGGCCCGGTTCGACGCTCAGCCGCTGGATCGGCGTCGGCCCCTGGCCGCCGTCGGAGTTCTGGAACCCCGCCCGCAAGGGCCGCATCGTCTTCCCCGAGTGGGACATCGCGGGCCAGTACCTGCGCGCCGCGCTCGAGGCGGACCTGCCGGCCGACGAGAAGGCCCGCTGCGTCGCCGCCGTGCTCGCCGTGGTGGGGGTGCGCGCCCCCAAGTACGGCCGCGACGTCGTCGTGGGCGCCGAGCAGGCCGCCCGCCTGCTCGCCCGCGGCAAGCTGCCCTGGCACGGCGGGCTGGACGCGCTGGCCTGAGACCCTCCCGCCCGGGACGCACCGAGGGGCGGTACCCGCTGCGCAGCGGGTACCGCCCCTCGGTGCGTCCCGACGTCCCCGGGGGACGTGCGGGCGGGCGGGTCAGGCGATCGTGGCGTCGGCCCAGTCGCCGTGGTCGAAGGCGTTGCCGTCACCGGCGTCGGTGGTGACCAGGCGGATGGCCTTCTTGCCGGCGATGTTCGCCGAGACGGTCTTGGCGGTGGTGCCGGTGACCGTGCCGGAGTCGTACAGCTTCACGCCGTCGCCGTAGACCTGGAAGGTCACCGAGCCCTTGCCCTGCACCTCGGCGTCCAGCCCGACGACCGCGCTGAAGGTGGTGGCGCTGTCGTTGGTGAAGCGCACCTCGGAGCCGGCGTGCACGCCCAGGCCGCTGGTGTAGGTCTTGCCGGCCACGGTCAGGGTGCGGCCGTCACCGGCGGCGCCCTCGCCGTTGCTCTTGTTCAGCTCCACCGGGCCCCAGGCGTTGGCGACCTGGGTCAGCGCCAGCGCGGAGACCTTGCGGGCGGTGCGCTCGACGACCGGGGCCGGGGTGGTGGGCGCCGGGGTCTGCGCGGTGGCCGTGGAGACCTTCGCGTCGGCCCAGTCGCCGTGGTCGAAGGCGTTGCCGTCACCGGCGTCGGTGGTGACCAGGCGGATGGCCTTCTTGCCGGCGATGTTCGCCGAGACGGTCTTGGCGGTGGTGCCGGTGACCGTGCCGG
>NZ_JAAALM010000286.1 GCF_009906395.1 Kineococcus indalonis | reverse complement strand
GCGGCGGGGTGAGCATGGCCGGGTGCCTCCCTCGGCGGAGCAGGCGAGGGGGCCGCTGGCCGAGGCTGAGCGCCTCGCGGCGGTCCGCGACGCGGTGCGGGCCGGTGAGGGCGGCGGCGAGCTGCAGCGGCTGGTGCGGATGGCCGCCCGGGCGCTGCACGTGCCGGTGGCGGTGGTCTCCTGGATCGACGCCGACCGGGAGGTCGTCCAGGCGGCGGTGGGTCTGTCCGAGCCGTGGGCCTCCTCGCGCTCGGTGCCGCTGACGCACTCCCTGTGCGCCGAGGTGGTGCACCTGGACGGGCCGGTGGTCCTCTTCGACGCGCGAGCGGACCCCGTCTACCGGCGGCACCCGGCGGTGGCGGAGATGGGCGTCGGCGCCTACGCGGGGTACCCGCTGCGCCACGGCGAGCACACCCTGGGGGCCTTCTGCGCCGTCGACTTCGCGCCCCGGCGGTGGTCCGTGGAGGACCTGCTGCTGCTGGAGGACCTGGCCGCGGTGGTCTCCGCGCAGCTCGCGCTGCGCGCCACCGCCCGGGAGCTGGAGGCCTCGCGGGGGCAGGTGCGGGCGCTGACGCGCCGGCTGCACGAGCAGTCCCGCACCGACCCCGTGACGGGCGCGGCGAACCACCGGCGCTTCGAGGAGCGCGCGGCCGAGGAGGTCGCCCGCCTGGAGCGCGGCCCCGGCGACCTGGCGCTGACGCTGATCGACGTGGACCGCCTGGAGCGCATCACCGACATCGCCGGGCGCGGGGCCGGGGACGCGGTCCTGGCGGAGGTCGCCGCGCGCGTGGAGGTCGCCCTGCGGCGCACCGACCTGCTCGCGCGCCTGGGCGGTGACGAGTTCGCCGTCCTGCTGCCCGGCACCGACCTGCGCTCGGCCGAGCAGCTGGCGCGGCGGTTGCGCCGGGTCGTGCGGGAGGAACCCGTCGCGGGGTGGGAGGTCACCGTCACCACCGGCGCGGCGGCCTACGAGCCCGGCGGGGGCGTGGAGCGCATGCGCGCCGAGGCCGACGCCGCCCTGCACGCCGGCGAGCGCACCGGCGAGGACCCCGGCGCCGCCGGGCCCGACGAGCACGCCGGGCCCGGCGGCGGGGCGTGAGCGGCTACTCCCCCATGACGTGCAGCTGGCGCGCGGCCTCGGCCAGGGAGCCGGTCAGCGAGGGGTAGACGGTGAAGGCGTGGGCGACGTCGTCGACGTTGAGGCGCTTCTCCACCGCCAGGGTCACCGGGAAGATGAGCTCGCTGGCGCGCGGGGCGACGACCACGCCGCCGATGACGGTGCCGGAACCGGTGCGGCAGAACAGCTTCACGAACCCGTCGTGGATGCCCAGCATCTTGGCGCGCGCGTTGGTGGACAGCGGCAGCTTGACGATGTCGCCCTGCGCCTCGCCGGAGTCGATCTGCTTCTGCGTCCAACCGACGGTGGCGATCTCCGGGGAGGTGAAGACGTTGGAGGAGACCGAGCGCAGCTTCAGCGGGGTGACGGTGTCGCCCAGGGCGTGCCACATGGCGATGCGGCCCTGCATGGCCGCCACCGAGGCCAGCGGGAACACCCCGGTGCAGTCGCCGGCGGCGTACACGCCGCGCGCGGAGGTGCGCGAGACCTTGTCGACGTCGACGTGCCCGGACTCGGAGGTCCACACCCCGGCCTCCTCCAGGCCGATGCCGGAGGTGTTGGGGACCGCGCCGACCGCGACGAGGCAGTGCGAGCCCTCCAGGGTGCGCCCGTCGGAGAGGGTCACGGTCACGGAGTCGCCGTGCCGCTCGACCTTCTCGGCGCGCGAGCGGGCCACGACGTCCATGCCGCGGCGGCGGAAGACGGCCTCGAGCACCTCGGCGGCGTCGGCGTCCTCGCCGGGCAGGACGCGGTCGCGGCTGGAGACGAGGGTGACGTGGGCGCCCAGGGCGTCGTAGGCGCTGGCGAACTCGGCGCCGGTGACGCCGGAGCCGACGACGATCAGGTGCTCGGGCAGCTCCTGGATGTCGTAGACCTGCTTCCAGGTGAGGATGCGCTCGCCGTCGGGCTGGGCGTCGGGCAGCGTGCGCGGGCTGGAGCCGGTGCTCACCAGCACCACGTCGGCCTCGACGCGCTCGCCCTCGTCGTCGCCGTCGGTGACGACCAGGGCCTGCGGGCCGTCCAGGCGCCCGTGGCCGGACAGCACGCGCACGCCCTCCTTCTCCAGGCGGGTGCGCACGTCGGCGGACTGCGACAGCGCCAGGGACTTCACGCGCTGGTGCACGCGGCCGAGGTCGACGGTGACGGAGCCGGCGGGCTCGGTGTCGCGGCCGGCGCCGCCGGGGAAGCGGACGCCGAGCTCGGTGGAGCCGCCCACGGTGGTCATGGTCTCGGCGGTGGCGATGAGGGTCTTGGAGGGCACGACGTCGGTCAGGACGGTGGACCCGCCCAGGCCCTGGCGCTCGACGACGGTGACGTCGGCGCCCAGCTGGGAGGCCACCAGGGCCGCTTCGTAGCCGCCGGGGCCGCCGCCGAGGACGGCGACGCGCTGGCGCTTGGCGACGGGGGACGCGCTCGTGGGGCTCACCCGCTCATGGTCCCCCACGCCACCGACACGAGTCACCCCGAGCGCACGGGGAGCGAGCAGCGGGCGCCCCCGGCGTCCTACAGTCTTCCCTCGTGCCCGCCCACGTGCCCTCCTACGCCGCGTACGCCAGCAACCTCGACCCGGAGGTGATGGCGCGCAAGGCCCCGCACTCGCCGCTGCGCTCGACGGGGTGGCTGGTGGACTGGCGGCTGACGTTCGGCGGGGAGGACCGCAGCTGGGAGGGCCCGGTGGCCACGGTCGTGGAGGCCCCCGGCGACCAGGTGTACGTGGCGCTGTACGACGTGGCGGAGGCGGACGCCGAGCGCCTGGACGAGGTGGAGGGCGTCGGCGTCGGCCTGTACCGCAAGGTGCGGGTGCGGGTGAACACCCTCGACGGCGACGTGGTGGCCTGGACGTACGTGCTGGACGACTACGAGGGCGGGGTGCCCACGGCCCGCTACCTGGGCGGGCTGGCCGACGCCGCGGAGGCCGGCGGCGCTCCGCACGACTACGTGCTGGCGCTGCGCGCGCGGCCCTGCCGCTCCAACGACGCCTGAGCGCACCGCCCCGGCGCGCGGCCCGCGCCCGGGCGGTGCCGTCCTAGGGTGGATCGCGTGACGAACGCCGTTCCCCCCGCCCGGCACTCCACCGGGACCTTCTCCGACACCGACGCCGACCCCTTCGAGCTGGCCGAGCGCGCCGCGGAGCGCGTGGCGGAGCTGACGGGCGTGCAGCACCACGACGTGGCGCTGGTCCTCGGCTCGGGCTGGGCCGCCGCCGCGGACCGGCTGGGCGAGGTGGCGCTGGAGGTGCCGGCCACCGAGCTGCCCGGCTTCAGCGCCCCGGCCGTGGTGGGCCACGCCGGCACGCTGCGCTCGATCCGGGTGCCGCGCGAGGACGCCGAGCCGCTGGCGGCGCTGGTGCTGCCGCGCACCCACTTCTACGAGGGCCGCGGGGTGCGGGCGGTGGCGCACGGGGTGCGCACGGCCGCGGCGGCCGGGTGCCGCACCCTGGTGCTGACGAACGGCTGCGGCGGGCTGGACCCCTCGATCGGCCCGGGCTCGCCGGTGCTCATCGCCGACCACCTGAACCTGACCGGCGCCACGCCGCTGGAGGGGGCCACGTTCGTCGACATGACGGACCTGTACTCCGCGCGGCTGCGGGCGCTGGCGCGCACCGTGGACCCGGACCTGCCCGAGGGCGTGTACGCGCAGTTCCAGGGGCCGCAGTACGAGACGCCCGCGGAGGTCCGCATGGCCGGCGTGCTCGGCGCGTCGCTGGTGGGGATGTCCACCGCGCTGGAGGCGGTGGCCGCGCGGCACGCCGGCATGGAGGTGCTGGGGTTCTCCCTGGTGACGAACCTGGCGGCGGGGGTGAGCGCGTCGGCGCTCTCGCACGAGGAGGTCCTGCAGGCCGGGCGCGAGGCCGCGCCGCGCTGCGCGGCGCTGCTGGCCGGGGTCGTCCCGCTGCTGTGAGGCGCGCCGGGACCGGCGCGGGTGCGCGGGTCCCGGCTCCGGCGTCAGGAGCGGGTGACGCGCCCCTCGGCCCAGCGGTAGGTGAGGGTGCCGCCCTCGAACTCCTGGCGCACGCCGCCGGCGACGGCGTACTCACCGGTGCGGGGGTAGCCGAGGGTGCCGTTCTCCCAGCGCTGCGCGGCGTAGGTCTGCCCGAACGCGCCGCGCACCTCGTGGGCGCCGAGGCGCGGGGTCCAGTACACGAGGCCGCCGGTGAAGCGCTGCGCGCGCCCGCCGTCGCGCAGGCCGAACTCCTCGCCCACCGGGTACCCCAGTGGGGAGCGCTCCCAGCCCAGGCGCGCCCACTGGTCGCGGATCGCGCCGCGCACGACCTGCGCGCCGGTGGCGGGCGAGAAGTAGATGGAACCGCGCTGGAAGTGGGTGAACCGGCCGACCCCGTCGGGCGTGGGCAGTTCCGAGGTGGTGGGCAGGCCGAGCAGTCCGCCGGGGCCGCCGAGGCCCTGGTAGAGGCCGAGGATGGCGCCCTGCAGGCGGTGCACGACACCGCCGTTGGTCCAGGTGGCGGTGGCCGGCGCGGACGCGCGGGTCGTGGCCGGGCGGGTGCCCCTGACGGTGTTCACGACGTAGTAGATCTCGGTCTGCGCGTTCGGCACGCGCGCGGGACCGACGGCGATGCCCACGCCCATGCCGGTGTAGTCGCCCAGCATGATCTGGTGGTGCTTGGCCGAGTCGATCCAGCCGCGCACGGCCCAGGACCCGTCGGTGCTGGTGGAGTAGCTCAGGTGGATGACCTCGCCCGTGCCGGCGTACCCGGCGAGCTGCCTGCCGAAGTCGGGGTTGTGCCGGTACTGGCCGCTGGCGGCCTGCACCTCGGCCCAGCGCTGGGAGACGGCGGAGACGTCGCCGAACTCGGCGAGCGGGGCCAGGCCGTGGGCGGCGCGCTCGGCGTTGATCCCCTCGACGACCTGGCGCTTCTGGGTGTCGAGGTCGGTGGCCGGCGCGGCGAGCGCGGCGGCGAGGGTGGTGACCGGCGCGGCGCCCGCCTGCGCCGGGGCGGCGGCGCTCGCGGCGCCGGCGGCGGTGCCGAACAGCGCGGACGCGGCGAGCAGGCAGCTCAGCGCCCCGCGCAGCGGGGTGCGCAGCCCGCGTCCGGCCACTCCCGCGCGACTCGATCCCACGACCCAGCACCTCCAGCTCGACGGGCCCCGGCTGCGGCGCGGGGCGTTCGAGGAGAGGGATCGGGTCGCCCCGCGCCGCAGCCGGGGCCCGTCGAGCTG
>NZ_JAAALM010000285.1 GCF_009906395.1 Kineococcus indalonis | reverse complement strand
CAGCAGGGGTCTCGGCCGCCGGGCCCGCGCGCTGGATGCGTCGTGCGGGTGACGTGCGCGCCGGGGGCCCGGGCTGAGCGCGGGCCGGGGCCTCAGCGCGCCCGGGAGAACTCCCCCGCCCGGCGCACCTGCTCGTCGGTGGGGCGCACGCCGGTGTAGAGGGCGAACTGCTCGGCGGCCTGCACGGCGGCGATCTCGGTGCCGGTGACCACCTCGGCGCCGCCCTCGCGGGCCAGGCGCACCAGCGGGGTCAGCTCGGGCACCGCGACGACCTCCACGACGGCCGCGGCGGCGGCGACCACCTCGCGCGGGGCGGGCAGCTCGTGGGCGGCCGGTCCGCCGGCCATGCCGACGGGGGTGGCGTTGACGAGCAGGTGCGGGCGCAGCCCGGTGGCCGCGGGCACCCAGCGGGCGCCGTAGGCGCGGGCCAGCGCCGGGCCGGCCTGCTCGTTGCGGGCCACGACCGTGAGGTCGCCGTACCCCTGGTCGCGCAGCGCGGCCAGGCACGCCTTGGCCATGCCGCCGCTGCCGAGCACGACGGCCGGCCCGGCGGGGCGCACGCCGTGGGCGGCGAGCAGGTGCACGACGGCGAGGTAGTCGGTGTTGTGCGCCACCAGGTGCCCGTCGGTGTTGACGATGGTGTTGACCGAGTCGATGGCGGCCGCGGAGGCGGTCAGCTCGTCCACGAGCGGGATGACGGCCTCCTTGAAGGGCATCGAGACCCCGCAGCCGCGGATGCCCAGGGCGCGCACGCCCGCGACGGCCGCGGCGACGTCGGTGGTGGTGAACGCCTTGTAGACGTAGTCCAGGCCGAGCTCGGCGTAGAGGTGGTTGTGGAAGCGGGTGCCCAGGTTGCTCGGCCGGCCCGAGAGCGAGATGCACAGGCGCGTGTCCCTGGAGACGCGCTCGCGCAGCTCCAGGGGGAGGGGGGCGGCCGGTGCGGTGGTGGGGTCGCGGTGCTCGGTCACGGGGCCATCCTGCCCGCCGGGACGGGGAACACCGGGCGGAGGTTGCACGTTGAACCAGTCGTGCAGAGCATCGGGTTCCTCTCCTTCGGCCACCACCAGCCGGTGCCCGGCTCGCGGGTGCGCACGGCCCGCGAGGCCCTCGTGCAGACCGTCGAGCTGGCCGAGGGCGCCGAGGAGCTCGGCGTCGACGGCGCCTACGTGCGGGTGCACCACTTCGCCCGCCAGCAGGCCGCCCCCTACCCCGTCCTGGCGGCGGTGGCGGCGCGCACCTCGCGCATCGAGATCGGCACCGGCGTGATCGACATGCGCTACGAGAACCCCCTGTACGCGGCCGAGGAGGCCGCGCAGGTGGACCTGCTCTCCGGCGGCAGGCTGCAGCTGGGCATCAGCCGCGGCTCACCCGAGCCCGCCCTCGACGGCCCCGCCGCCTTCGGGTACGTGCCCGCCCAGGGCGAGACCGGCGCCGACATGGCCCGCCGGCACACCGAGGTCTTCCGCCGGGCGATCGGCGGGGCCGGCGTCGCCCCGTCCGACCCGCGCGTGACGGGCCGCTCCGCGCCGCTGCCGGTGCTGCCGCAGTCGCCCGGGCTGGCCGAGCGCGTCTGGTGGGGCTCGGGCACCCGGGCCACCGCCCGCTGGGCCGCTGAGCAGGGCATGAACCTCATGAGCTCCACGCTGCTCACCGAGGACACCGGCGTGCCCTTCGACGAGCTGCAGGCCGAGCAGATCGCCGTCTTCCGCGAGGCGTGGGCCGCGGCCGGGCACCGCCGGACCCCGCGCGTCTCCGTCAGCCGCAGCGTGGTGCCCCTGGTCAGCGACGAGGACCGGCGCTGGTTCGGCGGGGAGGTCGGCGCCACCGACCAGGTCGGCTCCCTCGGCGAGCCGGGTCTGGCGCGCTTCGGCAGGAGCTACGTGGGCGAACCGGACCGCGTGGCGGAGGACCTCGCGAAGGACGCCGCGGTGCGCGAGGCGGACACCCTGCTGATCACCGTCCCCAACGCGCTGGGCGTGGAGTACAACCTGCACCTGCTGGAGTCGATCACCCGGCACGTCGCGCCCGCCCTGGGCTGGTCCCCCGCCGCGCGCGGCTGAGGAGGGTCCGGGGTGCGCGGCAGCGCGCACCCCGGGGCACCGCCCCCGAGCACGACGAAGGGCCCGGACTCCCGTCCGGGCCCTTCGCGTCGTGTGGAGCTGAGGGGATTCGAACCCCTGACCCCCTCCATGCCATGGAGGTGCGCTACCAGCTGCGCCACAGCCCCTTGCTCGTTCCCCCGGGTTTCCCCCGCGGCAACGAGAAGAACTCTACCCCATCCGCCGGGGCGCTCGTGACCACCCCCGGCCGGGGCGGCCCTCAGCCCTCCGCGCCCTCGCTCGCCCCCGGCGGCCCGGCGTTGTACTCGCCGAGCACCCAGCCCGAGCGGCCGCGGGAGAGCACCGCCCAGTGCGCGTTGCGGAAGCCGGCGAAGGCGCCCCACGCGGCCAGCTCCAGGCCCAGCAGCCGCAGCAGCGCCGCCTTCAGCGCCGCCCCGTGCGAGGCGACGACGAGGGTGCCGCCCTCGGGCACCCGCTCGGCGTGCCGCTCCACGGCGTCCGCGGCGCGCACCCCCACCTCGCTGCGGCGCTCCCCGCCGCCCAGGGCCACGTCCTCGCCGCCGCGCCAGGCGGCGTACTCCTGCGGCCAGGAGGCGGTGATCTCGTGGTGCAGCAGGCCCTGCCAGCGCCCGGCGTCGACCTCGCGCAGGGCCGGGTCCAGCAGCGGCGCCACGCCCGTCAGGGCGCTCAGGGCGCGGGCGGTGTCCGCGGCGCGGCTGAGGTCGGAGGCCACCAGCGCGCCGCTGCCCGGCTCCAGCACAGCGGCCAGGTGCGCGGCCGAGGCGGCCGCCTGGGCCCGGCCCACCTCGTCCAGCGGGACGTCCAGCTGGCCCTGGAAGCGGTTCTCGGCGTTGAAGGGGGTGCGGCCGTGCCGCCACAGGACGACGGTGCGGGCGCTCACGCCTGCGCGTCGCCCCCGGCGGTGGCGGCGGCCGGCAGCGCGATGGGCGGGCAGTCCTTCCACAGCCGCTCCAGCGCGTAGTACTCGCGCTCCTCGGCGTGCTGGACGTGCACCACGACGTCGACGAAGTCGAGGAGCACCCAGCGCCCCTCGCGCTCGCCCTCGCGGCGCACCGGCTTGGCGCCCAGGGGCAGCAGCTTCTCCTCCACCGCCTCGGCGATGGAGCGCACCTGCCGCTCGTTGGGCGCGGAGGCGAGCAGGAAGGCGTCGGTGATGAACAGCTGGTCGGAGACGTCCAGGGCGATGACGTCGGTGGCGAGCTTGTCGACCGCTGCCTCGGCAGCGGTCGTCACCAGCTCGAGAGCTCGCTCGGATGCGGGCACGGGGCTCCTCGGGTGGTCCGGGCCGTGGGCCCGGGACGATCAGTTCTCCAGCACCGATTGTCCCACGGTCCCGAGCACGGCCCCGTCGCCGTCGCGGTACAGGCCGTGCTTGCTGATGTGCTGCACCACGCCGTCGGGCACGAGGTACCAGACCGGCAGGCCCTCGGCCACGCGCCGGCGGCAGTCGGTGGAGGAGATCGACAGCGCCGGCACCTCCAGCAGGCTCACCCCGTCCAGGGGCAGGCCGTCGTCGCTGAGGGCGTGCCCGGGCCGGCTGACGCCCACGAAGTGGGCCAGCGACCACAGCTCCGCGACGTCCTTCCACTGCAGGATCTGCGCCAGGGCGTCGGCACCGGTGATGAAGAACAGGTCCGCCTCGGGGCGCAGCGCGGCCAGCTCGCGCAGCGTGTCGATCGTGTAGGTGAAGCCCTCGCGCTCGACGTCGATGCGCGAGACGGTGAACCGCGGGTTCGACGCGGTCGCGATGACCGTCATGAGGTAGCGGTGCTCCGCCGGCGCGATGTCCTGGCGCGACTTCTGCCACGGCTTGCCCGTGGGCACGAACACGACCTCGTCGAGGTCGAACCGGGCCGCCACCTCGCTGGCGGCGACCAGGTGCCCGTGGTGGATCGGGTCGAAGGTGCCGCCCATCACGCCCAGGCGCGGGCGGCGACCACCCTGCGCGCTCAGTGGCGGTTGCCCACGCTGCGGAAGGCCCACGTCACCAGCAGCATGGCCAGCAGGATGCAGCCCGCGACGATCGCGAAGGCGATCGGGGCCATGGGCAGGTGGCCCTCCCAGCCGTGGGCCTCCTCGGTCATCTCGGTGGTCTCGGCGGAGACGGCGGCGACCAGGGCGTTGAGCATGGGGCGTTCCTCCGGGGCGGTCCGTGCGGTGCTCCGGACAGTCTCGCACGCCCCGCTCCGCCGGGCCCGGCCGAGGGTGCGGGAGGATCGCGGCGTGCCCGAGCCCTGCGCGCTGACCGTCGTCGTCCCGGCGCGCGACGAGGCCGAGGTGCTGCCCGCGCTGGCCGCGCGGCTGCGGCCGGTGCTCGACGGGCTCGTCGCCGGCGGCCTGGCCGGCTACGAGGTCCTCGTCGTCGACGACGGCAGCACCGACGCCACGCCGGTGGTGCTGGCCAGGCTGCGCCGCGGCTGGCCGCAGCTGCGGGTGGTGCGGCTGCGCACCGGCTCCGGGCACCAGGCCGCGCTCTCCGCCGGGCTGGCCCGCGCCCGCGGCGCCCTGGGGGTGGTCACCATGGACGCCGACCTGCAGGACCCCCCGGAGCTGCTGCCGCAGCTGCTCGCCGCGGCCGGCGGCGGCGCGGACGGCCCGGGCGGCGTGGACGTCGTGTACGCCGTGCGCAGCGACCGCTCCGTGGACGGCTGGCTCAAGCGCACCACGGCCGCCGGCTTCTACCGGCTGGTGCGGGCGCTGGGCGGCACCGCGCCGGCGCAGGCGGGCGACTTCCGCTACACCAGCCGCGCCGTGGTCGACGTCGTGCTGCGGCTGCCCGAGCAGCACCGGGTGCTGCGGCTGGTGGTGCCCGAGCTGGGCTTCCGCTCCGCCAGCGTGCCGTACGCGCGCGCCGCCCGCGGCGCCGGGCGCACCAAGTACCCCCTGCGCCGCATGGTGCGCCTGTCGCTGGACGCCATCACCGGCTCCTCCACGGCCCCGCTGCGGCTGGCCACGATCTTCGGCCTGGGCGGGGCGGCGCTGACGTCGCTGCTGCTGGTGTACGCGCTGGTCTCCTTCGCCGTCGGCGCGACCGTGCCGGGGTGGACCTCCACCCTGGCGGTGGTGGCCGGCGCCGGCACCCTGCAGCTGCTGTGCCTGGGCGTGCTGGGCGAGTACGTCGGCCGGCTGTACGTGCAGCTGCAGGGCCGGCCCGCCTACCTCGTGGCCTCCGACTCGCTGGCGGACGACGGGGCGGACGACGGGGCGGACGACGGGGCGGACG
>NZ_JAAALM010000284.1 GCF_009906395.1 Kineococcus indalonis | reverse complement strand
GGCGGGGACGGGTCGGGCGGGGACGGCGCGCGGCGGCTGCGGGTGCTGCTGGCCGAGGACAACGCCGTGAACCAGAAGGTCGCGCAGCTGCTGCTGGCGAAGTTCGGCCACGACGTGGACACCGTCGGCGACGGCCTGCAGGCCCTGGAGGCGGTGCGCGCGGCGCGCTACGACGTGGTGCTCATGGACCTGCACATGCCGGTGATGGACGGCCTGGCGGCCACCCGGCTCATCCGTGCCGAGGTGCCCGCCCAGCGGCAGCCGCGCATCGTGGCCCTGACGGCGAGCGTGCTCTCCGAGGACCGCGACGCGTGCGCGGCGGCCGGCATGGACGCCCACCTGACCAAGCCGGTGCGCGCGCGGGAGCTGGAGGGCGCCCTGACCGCGGTGCTCGCCGCGCCCGCCGCGGGTGCGTGCGCGCCGGTCGCGCCGGTCGCGCCGGTCGCGCCGGTGGAGGCCGTCGTGCCGACGGTCCCCGCCGCGGCGGTGGAGGCCACCGTGCCGCTGGAGGTGGCCGTGCGCGCCCGCATCGCCGACCTGGGCGGTGCGGACACCGACGACGACCGGGCGCTGTTCGCGCAGCTGCTGACCTCCTTCGTCGAGCGCGCCCCGCGGGCCGTCGCCGGGCTGGAGGAGTCGCTGGCCCGCGGGGACGTGCGCGAGCTGGAGACGCGCGCGCACAGCCTGAAGGGCTCCGCGGCCAACCTGGGCGCGGAGGTCCTCGCCCAGCGCTGCGCGGACCTGGAGGACCGCGCCCGCGCCGGCGAGCCGCCCGCGGAGGGCTGGCTGGCCGGGCTGCAGCGGGAGCTGGAGCGCACGTGCCGCACGTTCACCGCGCTCGCCGCGGAGTTCACGGCGTCGACGGGGGCCGCGGCCGTGGGGGTGCCCTCGGACGAGCCGGTGGGCTGGTGAGCCCGCTGGTGGGCCCGCTGGTGGACCCGCTGGCGGGCACCGGGTCCGCGGACCCGGTGCTCGCGCTGGCGGCGCTGGCGGGGCTGCTCGCCGCGGCCGCCCTGGCGGTGGCGCTGGTGCGGGTCCGCAGCGAGCGCGCGGCGCTGCTGGCGCGGGTGGGCGCGCAGGCCGCCGAGGCCGAGAGCCGCGACACCTTCACCTCGACGGTGCTCTCCAGCACCGACGCGGGCATCGTCGTCGTCGACCCCGAGGGGCGGCCGGTGCTGCTCAACGACACCGCCCGCGCCTGGCACGGCCTGGGCCCGGACGCGCGGCTGGACGCCTCCGGGCACGCCTGCGCGCGCGACCTGTACGGCCCGGACGGCACCACCCCCCTGCCGGCGCACGAGGTGCCGGTGCAGCGGGTGCTGCGCGAGGGGTTCGTGCGCGGCCTGGAGGTCGTCGTCGCCCCCGCCGGGCGCCGGCCGCGGCGCGTGACGTGCTCGGGGCGGGTCATGCGCACCGCCGACGGCGCGTGCCTGGGGGCGGTGGTGGTGATGCAGGACGTCACCGCCGAGCGGGCGCGCGAGCAGGCGCTGGTGGCCGCGCACGTGGAGCTGGCCGAGCGCACCCAGGAGCTCGCCGACCGCGGCGAGGAGCTGGAGCGCTCCAACACCGAGCTGGAGCAGTTCGCCGGCATCGCCAGCCACGACCTCAGCTCGCCGCTGGCGGTGGTCTCCGGGTACCTGGAGATGCTCGGCGAGGTGCACGGCGAGGCGATCGGCGAGCAGGGCCGCGGCTGGGTCGAGGCGGCCCGGCGCGGCGTGGTGCGCATGACGGAGCTGATGGACTCGCTGCTGAGCTACTCGCAGACCGGCGGCACGGGCCGGCGCGAGCTGGCCGACCTCGGGGAGGTGGCGCGCCTGGCCGTGCACGACCTGGACGCGGCCGTGCGCGCGGCCGGCGCGAGCGTGCGGGTGCCGGCGGACCTGCCCGCGGTGTACTGCGACCCGGTGCTGCTGCGCCAGCTGCTGCAGAACCTCGTGGGCAACGCCGTGAAGTACCGCGACCCGCACCGGCCGTGCGCGGTGGCCGTGACCGCGGCCCCGGACGGGGCCGGCGGCTGGGAGGTGGCCGTGGTGGACAACGGCACCGGCATCCCCGCCGAGCACCGCGAGCGGGTGTTCGAGATGTACGCGCAGGTGGACCCCTCGGCCCGCACCGGCCACGGCATCGGCCTGGCCACCTGCCAGCGCATCGTCGCCCGCCACGGCGGGCGCATCCGCGCCGAGGAGACCCCCGGCGGGGGCACCACGGTGCGCTTCACGCTGCCGCAGCGCCCGCCCGCGCGGCGGGGAGACGGGGCGGTGCCGGTTTCAGCGGGGCCCGGGCGGGGCACCTGTCCCCCATGAGCCTCGACATGTCGGGAAGGGTCTCGGTGCAGCGGCCCCGCACCACCGCCGGCCAGCACCTCTCGCTCCTCGCGGGCGTGCTGTTCCTCGTGCTGGGCGTCGCCGGCTTCGTGGTCTCCGGTTTCAGCGACTTCACCGGCGGCACCCACGAGCAGCAGGTGCTGGGCCTGTCCACCAACCCGCTCCTGAACGTGGTGCACCTGGTGCTGGGCGCCCTGGGCGTGGCCGGGCGCACCGGGGCGCGGCGCGCGCGCTGGTACGGGGTCCTGCTGTTCCTCGCCGGGGCGGCGCTGTTCGCCTACACGGCGATCACGTACGACGGCGGCGTCCTGAACGCGAACTGGCCGATGGCCACGTTCCACGGCGTGATGGCCTTCCTGGGCGTGGTGATCGCGTTCGTGCCGGTGCGGGCGGGCCGGCGCCCGGGCACGGCCGAGCTGCGCCACGGCTGACGCCGCACCCCCGCGACCGCGTCGCGCCCCCCCGCCCGCACCGGGCCGGGGGGCGCGACACGGGCGGCTCAGCGGGTGGCGTCGCCCGCCTCGCGCGCCTGCGCCCACAGGTCGACGCCGGAGTCGACCGCGAACTCGTCGATGGCCCGCAGCTCCTCGTCGGTGAAGTCCAGCTTCGCGGTGGCGGCGACGTTGTCCTCCACCTGCTGCACGCTGCTCGCGCCGATGAGGGTGGTGGTGATCCGCCGGTCGCGCAGCACCCAGGACAGCGCCAGCTGCGCCAGGGTCTGCCCGCGGCCGGCGGCGATCTCGTTCAGCCCGCGGATGCGCCGCAGGTTCTCCTCGGTGAGCACGCCCGGGTCCAGGGACTTGCCCTGCGCGGCGCGCGAGCCGGCGGGCACGCCGTCCAGGTAGCGGTCGGTCAGCAGGCCCTGGGCGAGGGCGGTGAACGGGATGCAGCCGACGCCCTCGGCCTCCAGGACGTCCAGCAGGCCGGACTCGATCCAGCGGTTGAACATCGAGTACGAGGGCTGGTGGATCAGCAGGGGCGTGCCCAGCTCGCGCAGGATCCGCGAGGCCTGCAGGGTCCGCTCGGGCCCGTAGGAGGAGATCCCCACGTGCAGGGCCTTGCCGGAGCGCACGATCGCGTCCAGCGCCCCCATCGTCTCCTCCAGCGGCGTCTCCGGGTCGGGCCGGTGGTGGTAGAAGACGTCGACGTGCTCCAGGTTCATGCGCTTCAGCGAGGCGTCCAGGGACGCGGTGAGGTACTTGCGCGAGCCGCGGTCGCCGTAGGGGCCGGGCCACATGTCCCAGCCGGCCTTGGTGGAGATCACCAGCTCGTCCCGGTAGGGGGCGAGGTCCTCGCGCATGAGCCGGCCGAAGTTCGTCTCGGCCGAGCCGTAGGGCGGGCCGTAGTTGTTGGCCAGGTCCATGTGCGTGATGCCGAGGTCGAAGGCGCGGCGCACGATGTCGCGCTGCGTCTGGAACGGCTTGTCGTCGCCGAAGTTGTGCCAGAAGCCCAGCGAGACGGCGGGCAGCTCCAGGCCGCTGCGCCCGCAGCGGCGGTAGGGCATCGAGTCGTAGCGCCCGGGGGCGGCGGTGTGGGTCACGGCCGCCGACTCTAACCAGCCGCGGTGTCCCGGTCGCCGCTCGCGCGCCCCGGCGCGCCCGGCGGGCCCGGCGGCCGGACGGGTGATCGATTGGCTTTCCGGGCGCCGGGGCCGCCAGCAGCATCGAGCGCACCCCCGGAGGGGTCTCGGCCCACCAGCGCTGCAGGGCACCGGCCGGTGAGCCGCTGCCGCGCGCGCTGGCGCAGGAGCTGACCCGGCGCGGGCTGCGCTGCCCGCTGGTGCTGGTGGCCGAGCACGGCCGCCAGGTGCGCCGCGCCCTGCCGCCGGTGGAGCTGGTGGAGCTGCTCAGCCGGGAGCGCCCGGCGGCGCTGGCGGAGCCGGCGCCGCTGGCCTGAGGGCACCCCCGCCCCCGGTCGTGCCCGGGGTCGTGCCCGGGGTCGCGGCCAGGCGGTGCTCGGCCGCGGTGGCGAGCAGGAAGAAGGCCTGCGCCTCCGCCGAGACGCCGGGGCGCTCGAAGCGGGGCGCGCCGCACACGCCGGTGACCAGCCCGTCCCCGTCCACGCGCACCCGGGCCGCGGCCAGCAGGTCGCTGCCGGTGGCGGCGTAGGCCTGCGGCAGCCAGCCGTCGGCGACGCCGGTGAGCGCCGCGTAGGCGAGCATCTGCGCGAGGTTCGCCTCGCTGAAGCTGGCGGGGTCGTCCACGACGTCGCCGAAGGCGCCGTCGTCGCGGCGGTGGCGCAGGCACGCGTCGAGGACCTCGCGGGCGTGCTCGGCCAGGGGCGCGCGCAGGTCCCCGGCGCGCTCGCCGAGCAGGTGCAGCGCGCGGGCGACCGCCGCGACGACCCACCCGTTGCCGGTGCCCCACGCGCGCGCGTCGCACAGCCGCTGCGCGTCCTCGTCCCAGCGCGCGGCGTACAGGCCGGTGCGCTCGTCGAACAGGCGCCGGCGGTGCCCGGCGAGCTGGGCGGCGGCCTGCTCGGCGTGGCCGGTGCCGACCAGCGCCGGCACGACCATGTAGACGGTGTCGGCCCACACCTGCCGGCTGCCGGCGAGGTGGAACAGGGTGCCGTCGGCGGCGCGGGGGCACTCGTGCAGCAGCCAGCGCAGCTGCCGGTCGCGGGCGGCGGCGAGCCCGGCGTCGCCGGTGGCGCGGGCCACCCGGTCCACGACCTCGGTGGCGGCGGCGCCGTTGACCAGGCCCTCGTCGTGCAGGGACGCCAGCCGCCCGTCCGGCTCCTGCAGCAGGACCGCCGCGCGGGCGGCGACGCGCGCGAGGGCGTCCTCGCCGAGGTCGAGCAGGGCGTGGGCGCCCACGCCCTGCTCCCAGGACTGCCGCTGCAGGGCGAGCATCGCCCCCAGCACCCGGCGCGTCGTGCCGTCCACCGCTGCCCCGCCGGCCGCTGCTGCGCCCACCGCTCCCCCGTCCGCGCGGGCGCGCACGGCCCGTCGCCGGCGAGCCTGGCAGCGCCCGGCGGGCGCCGCCAGCGGGCGGGCCGGGCGCCCGGCCCGCC
>NZ_JAAALM010000283.1 GCF_009906395.1 Kineococcus indalonis | reverse complement strand
CGCACGCCGTGGGGACCCGCCGCCTCAGCCCCGCGCCCCGCCCCCCTGCGGCGGCACCTGCCGGCACAGGCAGAACGGGTGCCCGCTGGGGTCGGCGTAGACGCGGAAGCCCAGGTGGTCGCGGCCGGCGTCCAGGACGGTGGCCCCCAGCGCCAGGGCGCGCGCCTCGGGCTCGTCGTAGTCGTCCACGTCGAGGTCGAGGTGCAGCTGCTGGTGCACGCCGCCCTCCGGCCACGTCGGGCGCGGCATCCCCTCGGCGCGCTGGAAGCCCAGCGCGGTGCCGCCCTCGCCGCGCACGCTCACCCAGTCGTCGGAGGTGTCCTGCGGGTCCACCCGCCAG
The DNA here is from genome assembly GCF_009906395.1 of Kineococcus indalonis. Taxonomy (GTDB): domain Bacteria; phylum Actinomycetota; class Actinomycetes; order Actinomycetales; family Kineococcaceae; genus Kineococcus; species Kineococcus indalonis. The sequence goes on along the minus strand of NZ_JAAALM010000283.1, from coordinate 5,012 downwards.
CCCAGCAGCCGCGCGTAGAACTCCGCCAGCCCGCGCGGGTCCGGGGTGTCCAGCACCACCATGCCCAGCCGCACCGCCGCGCGCGGCGGCGCACCGCTGCCCGCGCCCGCCGCGCCGTCACGGCCCCGCACGCCCGTCCCGCCCGCGTCCTCCCCGCTCACCGCGTCCTCCCCGCCCCTCAGTCGCCGTCGGCGAGCACGAAGGGGTGCACCTGCCCGGCGCCGGCGCGGCGCAGCTCGCGGGCGGCCAGCGTCAGCGTCCACCCGCTGCGGGTGCGGTCGTCCACGAGCAGCACGGTGCGCCCGTCCACCGCCGCGGACGCCTCCTCGGGCAGCCGGAACCGGTCGGTGACGGCCGCCAGGCGGTGCGCGGAGTTGACGTCGGAGGGCGTGGGCCCCGCGCCGTCCCGCAGCTCGAACGTGGCCAGCAGCGGCAGGCCGGTGTAGCGGGCGAGCCCCTCGGCCAGGTGCGCCACCAGCTGCGGCCGCGACGCCGAGCACATCGCCACCACGCCCTCCAGGCCGAGCTCGCGCGCCCAGTCGTCCAGCACGGCGGCGGCCGCGCGCCGCAGCGGCACCGGGGTCTCCTGGTCCGCGGCGCCGGGCGCGAACAGCTCACGCACCGCCGAGCCCCACCCGAGGTCCGTGGTGCGCGCCACGGCGCGCCCCTCCCCGGGGCGCTCGGCGGGCGCGATCTTCCCCGACAGCGGCACGCCCAGCGAGGCCAGGCCGGTGGGCCAGACCTTCTTCGGCTCCAGCGGCACCCCCGGGCGGGACAGGTCGTCGCCCGCCCGGCGCACCGCGTCCTCGTCGACGTCCCGCGGCACGTCGAACCCGCCGCAGTTGTCGCAGCGCCCGCACGGCGCGGCCTCGGGGTCGTCCAGCGCCCGGCGCAGGAACTCCAGCCGGCAGCCGCCGGTGCTCTGGTAGTCCAGCATCGCCTGCTGCTCCTCGGCGCGGGTGGCGGCCACGCGCGCGTAGCGCTCGGCGTCGTAGCGCCACTCGCGGCCGGTCGACTCCCAGCCGCCGCGCACCCGGCGCACCGCGCCGTCCACGTCGAGGACCTTGAGCATGACCTCCAGCCGGTTGCGCCGCAGGTCCACCCGCGTCTCCAGCGCCTGGGTGGACAGCGGCGCACCGGCCTTCGCCAGGGCCGCCAGGGCGGTGCGCACGTCCTGCTCGCCGGGGAAGCCGACCGAGGCGAAGTAGCGCCACACGTCGCGGTCCTCCGCGCCGGGCAGCAGCAGCACCGAGGCGTCGTCGATGCCGCGCCCGGCGCGGCCCACCTGCTGGTAGTACGCGATGGGCGAGGACGGGGCGCCCAGGTGCACCACGAACCCCAGGTCCGGCTTGTCGAAGCCCATGCCCAGCGCGCTGGTCGCCACGAGCACCTTGACGCGGTCGTGGACGAGGTCGTCCTCGGCCTGCAGCCGTTCGGCGGGCTCGGTCTGCCCGGTGTAGGCGACGGCCGTGATGCCGTGCGCGCGCAGGTGGCCGGCGACGTCGGCGGCGGCGGCGACGGTGAGCACGTAGACGATGCCCGAGCCGGGCAGCTGCGGCAGGTGCTCCACCAGCCACGCCAGCCGGTGCGCGTGGCTGGGCAGCCGCAGCACCGCCAGCCGCAGCGACTCGCGGTCCAGCGAGCCGCGCAGCACCAGGACGTCCTCGAGGGTGCGCGTCCCCGTCACCGACAGCTGCTCCGCGACGTCGGCGGTGACGCGCGCGTTGGCGGTCGCGGTGGTCGCCAGCACCGGGATGCCCTCCGGCAGGTCGGCCAGCAGCGTGCGGATGCGGCGGTAGTCGGGGCGGAAGTCGTGCCCCCAGTCGGAGACGCAGTGGGCCTCGTCGACCACCAGCAGGCCGGTGGTGGCGGCCAGCGGCGGCAGGACCTCGTCGCGGAAGCCCGGGTTGTTCAGGCGCTCGGGGGAGACCAGGAGCACGTCGACGGCCCCGGCGCGCACGTCCTCGTAGACGCGGCCCCACTCCTCGCCGTTGGTGGAGTTCACCGTGACCGCGCGCACGCCCGCGCGCTGCGCGGCGGCGATCTGGTTGCGCATGAGCGCCAGCAGCGGGGAGACGATCACCGTCGGACCCGCCCCGCGCGCCCGCAGCAGGGCGGTGGCCACGAAGTACACCGCGGACTTGCCCCAGCCGGTGCGCTGCACGACCAGCGCGCGGCGGCGGTGCGCGACCAGCGCCTCGATGGCGGTCCACTGGTCCTCGCGCAGCCGCGCGGACGGGTCGCCGACCAGGCGGCGCAGCACCTCCTCGGCCTCCTCGCGCAGCGCGGCGGTGCTGGCGGCGTCGGGCACGTCGGGGGCGTCGGGCTGGGCGGTTGCTGGCACGGGCGCGATGCTGCCACCCCGCGCCGACACGGCTGGGCGGGCGGACCGGCGCGGTGGACGGCGAGGGCGCCTGAGAGGCTGTGGACATGCGCGTCGACCACGTCGGCTACGCCGCCGGACCCGAGGGCCTGCACGAGACCGCACGCAGGCTGGCGTCCCTGCTCGGCGTGCGCGTGGTGGACGGCGGGCCCCACCCGCGGTTCGGCACCCGCAACGTCGTCCTGCCGCTGTCGGGCGGCGCCTACGTCGAGGTCGTCGAGGTCCTGGACCACCCGGTCGCCGAGAAGGCCGTCTTCGGCCAGGCCGTGCGCTGGCGCTCGGAGGCCGGCGGGGGCTGGTTCACGTGGGCGGTGACCGTGGAGGACCTCGCCGCCTACGAGCACCGGCTGGGGGAGCAGGCCGAGGAGGGCGTGCGCCGCCGCCCGGACGGGGTGGAGCTGCGCTGGCGCCAGATCGGCGCACCCGGCCTGCGCGAGGACCCGCAGCTGCCGCTGCTGATCGAGTGGGAGGGTCCTGCCACGCAGCACCCCTCCGCGATCGCGCTGGCCGGCGGCTCCCGGCTGGCGGGCCTGACGATCGCGGGGGACCCCCGGCGCGTGCGCCGCTGGATGGGCCTGCCCCCCGAGTTCACCACCGACCGCGTCGCCTTCACGTGGCTGGACCCGGACTCGGAGGGGCAGCCGGGGCTGCGCGCGGTGACCTTCGAGACGTCGCGCGGCGTGGTGCGGATCTGAGCCCGGTGCTGGACTCGCTGCCCGCCTGGGCGCCGTCGCTCACCGCGTCGGCGGTCGCCCTGCTGGTGGTGGACCTCGTCGTCCGCCTCACGGCGATCGCCGTGGTCCCGGTGAACAGGCGCCCCAGCTCCGCCCTGGCGTGGCTGCTGGCGATCTTCTTCATCCCCTACGTGGGGGTCCTGGCGTTCCTGCTCATCGGCAACCCCAAGCTGCCGCGGGCGCGGCGGCGCAAGCAGCGCGAGATCAACCAGCTGATCCTGGACTCCACGCGGGGCATGGACCTGGTGAGCACCGACCACCCGTGGCCGCCGTGGTTGCAGGGCGTCGTGGAGCTCAACCGCACCCTCGGCTCCATGCCGCTGGTGGGAGGCAACAGCGCGGAGCTGTTCGGGGACTACGACGAGGCGATCCGGGCCATGGCCCGCTCCGTCGACGCGGCCACCGCCTCGGTGCACGTGGAGTTCTACATCATGACCCTGGACCCCACGAGCGAGCCGTTCTTCACCTCGCTGCGCCGGGCCGCGCAGCGCGGGGTGCGGGTGCGGGTGCTCATCGACCACCTGGGCGCCATCCGCTACCCCCACTACCGCCGCACGGTGCGCTTCCTGGAGGAGTCGGGCATCGAGTGGCACCCGATGCTGCCGGTGCAGCTGCACAAGCTGAAGTACCAGCGCCCCGACCTGCGCAACCACCGCAAGCTGCTGGTGGTCGACGGCGACGTGGCGTGGATCGGCTCGCAGAACGTCCTGGACCGCAGCTACAACAAGCGCGGCAACCTGCGCCGGGGCCTGCAGTGGCAGGACCTCATGGTCCGCCTGGAGGGCCCGGTGGTCTCCGGCGTCGACGCCATCTTCACCACCGACTGGTACTCGGAGACGGACGAGCTGCTGGAGACCGAGCGTCCGGAGGTCTCGCCCGCGAAGTCACCGGGCCGGCTGGAGTGCCAGGTGGTGCCCAGCGGACCCGGCTTCGACGGGGAGAACAACCTCAAGCTGTTCAACGTCCTGCTGTACTCGGCCCAGCGCCGCATCTCGATCACCAGCCCGTACTTCGTGCCCGACGAGTCGATGCTCAACGCGATCACCACGGCCGCCGAGCGCGGTGTGGACGTCGAGCTGTTCGTCTCCGAGCACGGCGACCAGGCGCTGGTGCACTACGCGGAGTGCTCCTACTACGAGAACCTGCTGCGCGCCGGGGTGCGCATCCACCGCTACCCCGCGCCCTACGTGCTGCACGCCAAGCACATGTCGGTCGACGAGGACGTCGCCGTGATCGGCTCCTCCAACATGGACATGCGCTCCTTCCTGCTGGACCTGGAGCTGACGCTCATGGTGTGCGGGCGCAGCTTCGTGCAGGACCTTCGCCGGGTCGAGGACGGCTACCGGGAGCAGTGCACCGAGCTGACGCTGGAGCAGTGGCTGGCGCGCTCGCGCCGGCACGTGATCAAGGAGAACCTGGCTCGGCTGACGTCCGCCCTGCAGTGAGCCGCAGCTCTGGTCGGTGCTGGGTCCTGTGGTGTCGCAGGGATTTGACCCGGTGGTGGGCTGTGGTTAACGTGGTGCTCACACCGCGCGGCGGGGAGGAACGGACGGGTCACCGGCCGGTCCCTGGTCCGCGGGTGTCACCCCCCTCTTGTTGGATGATCTCGTGCTGGGTGCTTCAGGGCGTCCGGTGGGTGGTCGATGGTGGTGGGGTCGCCCTGTGGGGCTCCTGGCCGGCTCGTGTGCAGCGCGGTGGGGGTCGGGGTAGGGTGGTGAAGCCGAAAAGCGGGGTCTTCGGGTCGCTCCTGCGGGGGTGCTCCGGGCTCGTGCGTCCGGTTCTTGAGAACTCAACAGTGTGCCAAGTGTTGATGCCAAACAATCAACCCCGTGGCGTTCTTCTCCTCCGGTGTCCGCCGGGTGGGGGGATCGCTTCGGAATTCCTTTGGTGTTGAA
>NZ_JAAALM010000282.1 GCF_009906395.1 Kineococcus indalonis | reverse complement strand
GGGTCACCGAGCACGCATCGGCCGATCGGGCGCCGTGCTTGAGCCGGCGGGCCCGCCCCGAGCGAGACGTTCGACATCGTCGGACGCCGGTCGTTGACGCCCCCGCGGCCCCCACCTAACGTCCCCGTCCGCGGCGAGCGAGCCGCCAGTCGACTCAACGAGGAGTTCACCCATGGCACAGACCAGACCGGCCTCGGCCGCGACGCCACCGGCGGTGCGCCGGCAGCCGACCCTCGCGGGCGAGCTGCTGGCCGAGTTCGCGGGCACCGCGGTCCTCATCCTCTTCGGCGTCGGTGTCGTCGCCCAGGTCGTGGCCGGCCAGAACGGCGGCGACGACTCCATCCACTGGGCGTGGGGGCTGGGCGTCACCTTCGGCATCTACGTCGCCGGCCGCACGACCGGCGCGCACCTGAACCCGGCCGTGACCATCGCCCTGGCGGTCTTCAAGGGCTTCGCCTGGCGCAAGGTGCTGCCGTACTCGGTGGCCCAGTTCCTCGGCGCGTTCGCCGCGGCGCTGCTGGTGCGCTGGGTCTACGCCGACGCCATCGCCACGGTGGACCCGGGCACCACCTTCGACAGCCAGGGCATCTTCTCCACCCTGCCCGGCGAGGGCGTCAGCGTCGGCACCGCGTTCCTCGACCAGGTCGTCGGCACCGCCATCCTCGTCTTCCTCATCTTCGCGGTCACCGAGCTGCGCGCGACCCCGCCGGCGGCCAACCTCGCGCCGTTCATCATCGGCCTGATCGTCGTCGGCATCGGCATGGCCTGGGGCAGCAACGCCGGCTACGCCATCAACCCGGCGCGCGACTTCGGCCCGCGGGTGGCCTCCTTCATCACCGGCTACACCACGGCCATGCGCGAACCCGGCGGGCAGTTCTACTTCTGGGTGCCCATCGTCGCCCCCGTGATCGGCGCGCTGATCGGCGGCGCCCTGTACCGGGTGCTGGTGGAGCGCCACCTTCCCGACGAGGACGCGCAGGACCAGCCGGCCGGGCGCGTGCCCGCCGAGGACGACTGACCGCCCCGCACGGCACCAGCACCCCCCGAACGCACCTGCAGAGAGGCAGCACGGACATGGCGAACGACAGCGGAGCCCGGTACGTCGCAGCGGTCGACCAGGGCACCACCTCCACCCGGTTCATGGTCTTCGACCACGGCGGCAACGAGGTGGCCAAGTACCAGCTCGAGCACACCCAGATCATGCCCAAGCCGGGCTGGGTGGAGCACGACCCCATCGAGATCTGGGAGCGCACCAGCTCCGTCATCCAGTCCGGCCTGCGCCAGGCGGACCTGGGCGCCGAGGACCTCGCCGCCCTGGGCATCACCAACCAGCGCGAGACCGCCGTGGTGTGGAACCGCCGCACCGGCCGGCCGTACTACAACGCGATCGTCTGGCAGGACACCCGCACCGACCGCCTGGCCGCCGCCCTGGACCGCGACGAGCGTGGGCAGAAGATCCGGCAGAAGACCGGCCTGCCCCCGGCGACGTACTTCTCCGGCGGCAAGGTGCAGTGGATCCTGGAGAACGTCCCCGGCGTGCGCGAGGCCGCCGAGCGCGGCGACGCGGTGTTCGGCAACACCGACTCCTGGCTGATCTGGCACCTGACCGGCGGCGTCAACGGCGGCGTGCACGTCACCGACGTCACCAACGCCAGCCGCACCATGCTCATGGACCTGGAGACCCTGGACTGGGACGACGAGCTGCTGGAGATCTTCGGCATCCCGCGCGCGATGCTGCCGGAGATCAAGCCCTCCTCGTGCAGCGAGGGGTACGGCCCCACCGTGGCCGACGGCCCGCTGGGCGGTCCGGTGCCGCTGACCGGCATCCTCGGCGACCAGCAGGCCGCCATGGTCGGCCAGGTGTGCTTCGAGCCCGGCATGGCGAAGAACACCTACGGCACCGGCAACTTCATGCTGCTGAACACCGGCACCGAGCTCGTGCGCTCCAAGGCCGGGCTGCTGACGACCGTCTGCTACCAGTTCAACGACGACAAGCCCGTGTACGCGCTGGAGGGTTCCATCGCCGTCACCGGCTCGGCCGTGCAGTGGCTGCGCGACCAGCTCGGCATCATCTCCGGCGCCGCGGAGTCCGAGCACCTGGCCCGCCAGGTGCAGGACTCCGGCGGCTGCTACTTCGTGCCCGCCTTCTCCGGCCTGTTCGCCCCCTACTGGCGCTCCGACGCGCGCGGGGCGATCGTGGGGCTCTCGCGCTACAACACCAACGCGCACATCGCCCGCGCCACGCTGGAGTCGATCTGCTACCAGAGCCGCGACGTGACCGAGGCGATGGCCGAGGACTCCGGCGTGGCCGTGGAGGTGCTCAAGGTCGACGGCGGCATCACCGCCAACACCCTGTGCATGCAGCTGCAGGCGGACGTCCTGGGCGTCCCGGTCTCCAAGCCCGTCGTGGCCGAGACCACCGCGCTCGGCGCCGCCTACGCCGCCGGCCTGGCCGTCGGGTTCTGGAAGGACACCGAGGAGCTGAAGGCGAACTGGAACGAGGGCGCCCGCTGGGAGCCCACCTGGGACGACACCCAGCGCACCGACGGCTACGCGGGCTGGAAGAAGGCCGTGCAGCGGACGCTGGACTGGGTGGACGTCGACTGACGCCCGCGGGGGCGTGACGGCGCGCGGGCGGGTCCGCACCCGCCCGCGCGCGAACGCCGGCCGCAGCGCTCGCCGAGCGCGCCGCGGCGACCGGCCCGAGGATGGATCAGACGCTCGATCTGGAGGACCTGGACGTGGAGACCAAACCGCTGTCGCCGCAGTCGCGGCAGGACGCGCTGCGCACGATGGCCGAGGGCGAGCTGGACGTGCTCGTCGTGGGCGGGGGTGTCGTCGGCGCCGGTGCGGCCCTCGACGCGGTGACCCGTGGACTGCGCACCGGGCTGGTGGAGGCGAGGGACTGGGCCAGCGGCACCTCGAGCCGGTCCAGCAAGCTGATCCACGGCGGCCTGCGCTACCTGGAGATGCTCGACTTCGCCCTGGTGCACGAGGCGCTGCGCGAGCGGGGCCTGCTGCGCAACAAGCTCGCCCCGCACCTGGTGAAGCCGGTGCCGTTCCTGTACCCGCTCACCAAGCGCTTCGCCGAGCGGCCCTACGTCGGCTCCGGCGTGGCCCTGTACGACGGCATGGCCCTGTCCAGCGGGAACAACCAGGGCTTCCCCCTGCACCGTCACCTGACGCGCAAGGGCGTGCAGCGCGAGGCCCCCGGCATCCGCCGCGACGCCATGGTCGGCGCGATCCAGTACTACGACGGCCAGGTCGACGACGCGCGGCACACCATGACGATCGTGCGCACCGCCGCCACCTACGGGGCGCTGGCCGCCAACCGCACCCGCGTGCGGGAGTTCCTGCGCCAGGGCGAGCGGGTCGTCGGCGCGGTGCTGACGGACCTGGAGTCCGGCGCGGAGATCCCGGTGCGCGCCAAGCAGGTCATCAACGCCACCGGCGTGTGGACCGACGAGACGCAGGAGCTCGTGGGCGCGCACGGGCAGTTCAAGGTGCGCGCCTCCAAGGGCATCCACCTCGTCGTGCCGCGCGACCGCATCCAGTCGCGCACGGGGATGATCCTGCGCACCGAGAAGAGCGTGCTGTTCATCATCCCGTGGGGCCGGCACTGGATCATCGGCACCACCGACACCGACTGGGAGCTGGACAAGGCCCACCCGGCGGCCACCAGCGCCGACATCGACTACGTGCTCTCCCACGCCAACGGGGTGCTGAAGTCCCCGCTGACGCGCCAGGACGTCGAGGGCGTCTACGCGGGCCTGCGCCCGCTGCTCAGCGGCGAGTCGGAGTCCACCAGCAAGCTCTCGCGCGAGCACGTCGTCGGCCACCCGGTGCCCGGCCTGGTCGTCGTCGCCGGCGGCAAGTACACGACGTACCGCGTCATGGCCAAGGACGCCGTGGACGTCGCCGTCAACGGCCTGGACGGCAAGGTGCCGCCCTCCACCACGGAGGACGTGCCGCTCGTGGGCGCCGAGGGCTACCACGCGCTGTGGAACCAGCGGCACCTGCTCGCCGCCCGCTCCGGCCTGCACGTGGACCAGGTCGAGCACCTGCTCAACCGCTACGGCTCCACCCTGGACGAGCTGCTCGGCCTGGTCGCCCGGGACCGCACGCTGGCCGAGCCGCTGCCGCACGCCGACGACTACCTGAAGGTGGAGGTCGTCTACGCGGCCACCCACGAGGGCGCCCGCCACCTCGACGACGTCCTGGCCCGCCGCACGCGCATCTCCATCGAGACGTACGACCGCGGCACCGAGAGCGCCGAGCTCGTCGCGCAGCTCATGGGCGACGCGCTGGGCTGGGACGACGAGCGCCGCGCCACCGAGGTGCGCACCTACCTGGAGCGGGTGGCCGCCGAGCGCGCCTCCCAGGAGGAGCCCGACGACGCCGGCGCCGACGCGGCGCGCCTGCGCGCCCCGGAGATCGTCCCGGTCTGACCGGGCGCGCCGGACCCGCGGGGGGGCCGGTCGCCGTGGTGCCGCACCGGCGCCGCGGCGGCCGGCCCCCGGTGCGTGCGGGCACCGGCGCGCCCGGTGCGGCGGCGCGCCCGGTGCGGCGGCGCGGCCGGGCACCGGAGTGGCAGGGTGCCGCCGTGGTGGAGCGGACGGCGGGCAGCACCCCGGCAGCGGCGGCGGTGGTGGGCGCAGGACCGCTCGTGCTGGGCCTGGACGTGGGCGGCAGCGGCGCGCGGGCCCTCCTGGCGCCCCTGGTGCCGGCGGTCCCCGCGGCGCCCGCGGGGCAGGGCGCGCTGCTGCGCGTGCACGGGCCGGGCACCGCGCCGCGCGGCGACGGGGTGCTGCGGGCCGTGCGGGCCCTGCTGAGCGCCCTGCAGGAGCGGTGGGGCGACGTGCCCGGGCTGCGCGCACGGCCCGTGGCCGCGCTCGCCCTGGGCGCGGCCGGCCTGGCCTCCGTGGCCGCCGACCGCGACGCGGTGCGCGCCGAGCTGGTCGCGGCGCTGGCGCCGGGCGCGGTGGTCCTGGCCGCCGACGCGCTCACCGCCCACGCCGGGGCGCTGGGCGGCCGGCCCGGTGCCGTGCTCGCCGCCGGCACCGGCGTGATCGGGCTGGGCCGCTCCGCCGGCGGGGCGTGGACGCGCGTGGACGGCTGGGGCCACCTGCTGGGCGACCGCGGCGGGGCGGCGTGGATCGGGCGGCGCGCGCTGGAGGAGGCGCTGCGCGCGGCGGACGGGCGCTGCCCGGACGGCCACCGGCTGCTGGCGGCGGTGCGCGCCGCGCTGGGGGACCCGGCCGGCTGGCCGCGGCTGCTGGGCGGCGACGACCGCGCCCGCGTGCTGGCGTCCCTGGCGCCGGCGGTCACCGCCCTCGCCGGCGCCAGGGACGCCAGCAC
>NZ_JAAALM010000281.1 GCF_009906395.1 Kineococcus indalonis | reverse complement strand
CGCCCCACCCCGTCCCGGTCGTCGTGGACGTCCCCTTCGCGAACCTGCACGTCGTCGCCGGCGAGCGCGAGGACGTGGTGGTGACCGTGCTGCCCACCGACCCCGCCAAGTCCGGCAGCGTGCGCGCCGCCGAGGAGGTGCGCGTGGTGCGCGAGGGGGAGGCGGTCTCGGTCACCCACCCGGGCTCCTGGAAGCAGTTCGTCCTGCCCTTCGCCGCCGGCGGCACCGACATCACGGTCGAACTGCCCACGGGCTGCGACCTGCGGGGCAAGACCGGCTCGCTGCACGCCGAGGGCGCGCTCGGGGCGGTGCAGGTGACGCTGTCCGCCGGTGACGCCCGCCTGGAGGACGTCGAGCGGCTGGAGCTGAAGGCCTCCGCGGGCTCCGTCGCGGTCGCCCGGGTGGCGGGGGGCCTGGACGTCAAGGCCAGCGCCGGTTCCGTGCGCATCGGCGAGGTCGCCGGTCACGGCACGATCCGCGCCGGCAACGGCACCACGACCGTCGGTGCGCTCACCGGCACCCTGCAGGTGCACGGCGCGCACGCCGACATCGAGGTCAGCCACGTCCACGGCACCCTCACGGCCAGGTCCGCCCACAGCGGCATCCGGGTCGGCGCCCTGCACTCCGGCCGCGTCACGCTCACGAACTCCTTCGGCTCGATCGAGGTGGGCGTGCCCGCCGGGACCGCCGCCCACCTCGACGTCAGCTCCGAGCACGGCAGCGTCCGCAACCACCTCACGCCCACCGACGGGCCCGTCGCGGACGAGGCCACCGCGGAGGTCCACGCCAGCACCGGCTACGGCGACGTCATCGTGCGCCGCTCCTGACCCCGGGCGACCGGGAGGGAGCGAGCGGGACGCCGGCGAGGACCCGGCGGCTGCGAGGCCACCGGCACGAGCAGCCGCCCCAGCACAGCACCGGCACTGTCCACCGAGGAACGGAGAACCGGCGATGACCACCGATCAGGTCCGTGGACCCGCCATCCAGGTCCACGGCATCGAGAAGTCCTTCGGCGACACCCGGGTGCTGCGCGGGGTCGACCTCGACGTGCGGGCGGGGAGCATCCTCGCGCTGCTCGGCTCGAACGGGGCGGGCAAGACCACGCTCGTGCGGATCCTGTCCACGCTGCTCAAGGCCGACGCCGGCACCGCCGCGGTCAACGGCTTCGACGTCCGCGCCGACGCCCCCCGCGTGCGCGCGTCCATCAGCCTGACGGGGCAGTTCGCCGCGGTCGACGAGGTCCTCACCGGGCGCGAGAACCTGGTGCTCGTCGCCAAGCTGCGACACCTCGAGCACCCGGGCGCGATCGCCGACGAGATGCTCACCCGCTTCTCGCTCACCGCAGCGGCGGGACGCAGGGCCGCGACCTACTCCGGCGGCATGCGCCGCCGGCTCGACATCGCGATGAGCCTGGTCGGCGACCCCCCGGTCCTCTTCCTGGACGAACCCACCACCGGACTGGACCCCGAGGCGCGCAACGAGGTCTGGAGGACCGTGGAGCAGCTGGCCCGGGCGGGCACCACGGTCCTGCTGACCACCCAGTACCTCGACGAGGCCGAGGAGCTCGCCGACCGGCTCGCCATCCTGCACCGGGGCACGATCGTGCAGAACGGCACCCTGGCCGAGCTCAAGCAGCTCCTGCCACCGGCCACGGTCGAGCACGTCGAGAAGCAGCCCACCCTGCAGGACGTCTTCCTCGCGCTCGTCGGCGAGCCCGCCGACACCGCACTCCCCCCCCACAGCGCGCCGACCGGAGGCGAAACCCGATGAGCACCCACGTGCTGGACGAGACCCACGTCCCGAGCGGCCGTTCCCTGCGCCACGTGCTGGGCGACACCGGCGCCCTGACCGGCCGATCGCTGCGCCACGTGCTGCGCAGCCCCGACACGATCATCACCACCGCGCTCACCCCGATCGCCTTGATGCTGCTGTTCGTCTACGTGTTCGGCGGCGCGATCGACACCGGCACCGACGAGCCGTACCTGGACTACATGCTCCCGGGCATCCTGCTCATCACGATCGCCTCCGGGGTCGCCTACACCGCCTACCGGTTGTTCCTGGACCTGCAGGGCGGCATCTTCGAACGCTTCCACTCCATGCCGATCACCAGGTCGAGCGTGCTGTGGGCGCACGTGCTCACCTCCCTGACCGCGAACCTCGTCTCCGTCGCGCTCGTGGTGGGCGTCGCGCTGCTGATGGGCTTCCGCACCGGGGCGTCGGTGGCCGGCTGGCTCGCCGTGGCCGGCATCCTGGTCCTGTTCACCCTGGCGCTGACCTGGATCGCCGTGATCGCCGGGTTGTCGGCCACGTCCGTCGACGGCGCCAGCGCCTTCAGCTACCCCCTGATCCTCCTGCCGTTCGTCAGCTCGGCGTTCGCGCCCACCGACTCCATGCCCGCCCCGGTGGCGTGGTTCGCCGAGAACCAACCGGTGACGTCGATCGTGGCCACCCTGCGGGCCCTGTTCGCCGAGGGACCCGTCGGCACCGACACCTGGATCTCGCTGGCGTGGCTCGTCGGCGTCCTCGCCCTCGCCCACGCCGTCGCCCTGGCCAGCTACCACCGCAAGACCGGCTGAGCGACCGGGCTCCAGTCGTCGGTGAAGGTGCGGCGGAAGCGCTGGCCGGCGGTCCGGGTGAGCGCGGGGCGGGGGTGCCGGGCGGTGCTCATCCCCGACGGGCGCTCACGATCCAGGTGGCGGAGTCGAACTGCACCCCTCGGGCGCCGGCGTGCTCGGCGAGCGTCTCGCGCAGGGCCTGCGCGGCTCGCGGCCTCTCAGCCGGCCGGCGCTGCTGCAGCATCCACCCGAGCAGTCCCAGCAGGAAGTCGTGCGCGTCCTCCACCGTCGCGCCGTAGGTGGCGGGCCGCGCCAGTCCGGTGACCTCGACGTCGCAGAAGCCGGCGCGCGCGAGCAGGCGCGAGACCCGCTCCGGCTCGCTCATCGAGAAGGGCCCCGGGCTGCCCGGCGGGGGCGCCGGGACGGTGCCCAGCAGCGCACCGGTGAAGGCGGCGAACCACGGGTTGCGCTCGCTCGGTTGCCACGTCAGCAGCGTCAACCGGCCGCCGGGGCGCAGGGCGCGGCGGATGTTGGCGAACGCCTGGTCGGGATCGCCGAAGAACATGGCACCGGTGCGGCTGATCGCCGCGTCGAAGCCGGCGGGGGCGAAGGGGTGGACCTGGGCGTCGGCGCGTTCGAACCGGGCGTTGCCCACACCCTGCTGCCGCGCCAGCGAGCGGGCGACCTGGAGCATCGGCGAGGAGAGGTCGACACCCAGCGCCGTTCCTCGCTCGGCGGTCCGGGCGGCGGCCAGGGTGGTCGCACCCGTGCCGCAGCCGATGTCCAGGACGTCGTCGTCGGGGCCGAGACCGCAGGCCGCGGCGAAGGCCGGCTGGTGGTCGGCGAGCACCGCGTCGAACCGGCGGTGGTGCGCCGCCCAGTACCGCCCCTCCGCCCCGTCCCAGGCGTCCGCCTGGGCGTGGTTGCTCGGGTCGACGCCGCGCGGGTCGATGTCGCTCCGGTCCATCGGGGCCTCCCACCACTATGCTCTCTTTGGGAGTACCTAATGTCGTCCCAAGGGGAGTAAATGTCAAGCGATCGCGCCACCGGCACCTCCTACGCCCTGCTCGGCCTGCTCGCCGTGCGCCCGTGGAGCACGTACGAGCTGACCCGGCAGATGGACAGGAGCCTGCGCCGGATGTGGCCCCGAGCCCAGAGCAAGCTCTACGAGGAGCCCAAGAAGCTGGTCAGGCTGGGCTGGGCCAGCACCCGCACCGAGAACGTCGGCCAGCGCCCGCGCACCGTGTACTCCATCACCGACGCCGGCCGCGGCGCGCTGGCCGGCTGGCTGGCCCAACCGGGAGAGGGCCCGGTCCTGGAGTTCGAACAGCTCGTCAAGCTCAGCTTCGCCGAGCACGGCTCACGCGCGGACGCGCTGGCGACCGTGGCCGCAGCCCGGCAGTGGGCCCAGCGCCAGAACGAGGAGAACCTCAGCGCAGCCCGCGAGTACGCCGCGGGGGAAGGGGACTTCCAGCACCGCGCAGCACAGGGGATGCTCGCCGGAGCCTTCTTCACCGACTTCTACGCCCTCGTGGCGCGCTGGGCGGACTGGGCCGGCGCACAGATCGAGGCCTGGCCCGAGGACCCCGCACGCGCCACGGCCGACCCCGACGAGCTGGCAGCCATCGCACGACGAGCCGACTGGAGCTGACCGCACCCGGGGCGCGCCTCGCCACCGAGCACCCTCGGCGCTGCGAGCGGTGCGTGAGCACGGCGGGTGCGCGGCACCACCCCGGCGGCGCGGGGAGCACCCGCTCCATGATCTCGCAGACGTCGCCGTCGGGCTCCCGGAAGTGGCTCCGGGTGGCGGCGTCCGTCGACTGCGGCGCCCCGATGAAGGTGGCGCCGGCAGCGAGCACGCGGCTGCGCGCCGCCGCGAAGTCGTCCACGAGCAGACCCACCACCGGCCCGGTCCGGAAGGAGTCGTGCTCCGCGTCGCCCTCGCCGTAGACGTGCAGCTCCTCACCGCTGTCCAGCTCGTGGAACGCCGCCTCCGGCGAGCTCTTGACCGGTTCCAGGCCCAGAACGTCCTCCAGCAGCGAGCGCATCGCGGCCGCTCGCGAGGTGCGGACCCCCGTGAACGCCGAACCCGTGACTCTCGCCCCGTGCTCCACTCGCTGAGCCCCGCCGCGCGGTGGCGGGCCGCCGTGCGGCTCCGTCGGAGGCGGCCCTGCCCTCACCGCGTCACGCTCCCGCCGCGGCGCGCTCCGCCGGAGACGACGGTCAGGCGGCCTCGCGCTGCGCAGCGGCGGCGTCGCGGACGAGGTCGCGCAACTGCTCCAGGTCGATGGTGGCGGCCATGGCCTGGAACCCGGCGCGGTTGGGGTGCAGCCCGTCGCCGGGGCCGCCCACGGAGGTGTTGGTGTCGTAGGCGGGCAGCAGCCGGCTGGGGTCGGCGGGGTCCTCGGTGGCGGCGGCGAAGTCGGCCACGGCGTCGAAGACGTCGCTGGAGCGGATGAAGTCGTTGATCTCGCGCCGTTCCGCGTCGGTGCGCGCCGAGCCGTAGTCCGGGTCCACCGTGCTGCCGCCCGAGGGGGTCAAGGTGGCGCCGATGAGGGCGATGCCGCGCTCGTCCAGGCGGGCTGCGACCTCGCGCATGCCGGCGATCACCTGCTCGGCGGTGGCGGCGCCGCCGCCACCGAGGTCGTTGATGCCCTCCAGCCAGATGACCGCGCGCACGCCGGGCTGGCTCACGACGTCCTGCTCGAGGCGGTCGGCGGCGCTGGGCCCGTCGCACGGCTCGCAGCCACCGGGCGGGCGCCCGATGCGGGTGACCGTGTTGCCCCCGATGCCCTGGTTGACCACGGAGATGACCTCC
>NZ_JAAALM010000280.1 GCF_009906395.1 Kineococcus indalonis | reverse complement strand
AGCCGGGCCGCCGCCGAGCGCGCCCGCGCCGCGCGCCGTCCCGGCTCCCCGCTGCTGACCACCGCCACGCTGGGCCTGGCCCTGGTGGCCGCCGGCGCCGTGGTCGTGGCCGACCTGCTGGTGGTGCTGCCCGCCCCCGCGCTCGTGCTGGCCCTCGTCGCGGCGCTGGCCGTCGTCGGCGCCGGGGCCGTGGCCGCGGGCCTGGCCGGCCGGCGCAGCGCCCTGGTGGGGTTCGGCACGCCGCTGGCGGTGCTGACCGTGCTGGCCGGCACCGTCCCGGACTCCGGCGGCTGGCAGTGGGAGGTCAACCGCACGTGGGCGCCGACCGCGGCCTCGGTGCGCCAGCAGGACGCCCTCAGCTCCGGCGTCGGGCGCCTGCGCGTGGACCCCTCCGCCCTGGCGCCCGCCGGGGCGGCCACGACGGTGGTCACCGCGACGGTGGCCGCCGGGCGCCTGGAGGTCGTCGTGCCCGAGCAGCGCACCGTCCTGGTGGACGCCCGCGCCCTGGCGGGCAACCTGCGCTGGGCGGTGGACCCCGGCGTGGTGGTGGTCGACGACGACCACCGCCCGCTGGTGGGGTCCACCTCGCGGCGGGGCACCGAGCAGCACGAGGGCGGCCTGGACAGCGCCGAGGTGCTGGCCGTGGGCCCCGACGCCGCGCGCGTGGCGGAGGCCACCCGCGTGCGGGGCGCGGACCCGGCCGGCTGGACCGTCCCCGAGGGGGTCGCGGTGGTGCGGGCCGTGGTGTGGGCGGGTGAGGTGCGCGTGGGCGCCGACGGTTCCGAGCTGCTGGAGGGGTCGTGAACGAGGAGCGGGAGGCGCTGGAGCTGGACGCGTCGGAGCGGGAGGCGCTGGAGCGGGAGGCGCTGGAGCGGGCGCGCCCGGCCACCACGGTCGACGTGGGGGCGGTCGTGTGGGGTTTCGCGTTCCTGGCCGTGGCCGCCGTCGTGGGCGTGCGCGCCGCGACGGGGGTCTCCTGGCCGTGGGGCTGGAACGTGGCCGGGGTGCTGCTGCTCGGCGGGCTCGCCACGGTCCTGGCCGCCGCCGCCGCGGCGGCCCGCGGCACCTCCCGCCGCCGGTAGCGCGCCCGGGCGGGGGAGTGGGTAGCGTCGAGACGTGGCACACCTGGCGCACCTGGGGCACCGCGACGACGACGCGCACGGCGAGGTCCGTGCCGAACCGGGGTGGGGCACCACCGCGGACGGCTCACCGGTGACCCGGTGGGTCCTGGACGACGGCACGCTGCAGGTCGGGCTCGTCGAGCACGGCGCGCGCATCCAGTCGGTGCTGGCGCCCGACCGCGAGGGCGAGCGCGCCGACGTGGTGCTGGGGTTCGCGCAGCTGGCCCCCTACGAGGGCAAGGGCCGTTCCTTCGGCGCGACGGTGGGCCGCTTCGCCAACCGCATCGCCGGCGGCACGTTCACCCTCGACGGGCGCACCTGGTCGATCCCCACCACCGACCGCGGCAACGCCATCCACGGCGGGCCGCGGCCGTTCTCGCAGGCGCTGTGGACCTCGCACCCCGTGGAGGGCCTGTGCGGGGTGCGCTTCTCGCTGCTCAGCCCGGACGGTGACAACGGGTTCCCCGGCGCGCTGAGCGTGCACGTGCAGTACGTCCTGCACGGCGGGGTGCTGACGGTGCGCACCTCGGCGACGACGGACGCGCCCACGGTCGTGAACCTCACCAACCACGCCTACTGGAACCTCGCCGGCGACGGCAGCGGGACCGTCGACGCCCACCTGGTGCGGGTGGCGGCCGAGGCGTTCCTGCCGGTGGACGCCAGCGGCCTGCCGACGGGGGAGCGGCGTCCCGTGGCGGGCACCCCCTTCGACCTCACCCAGCCGGTGCCGGTGGGGTACCGGTTGCGCGACGGCGAGGCCGCCGGCGACGAGCAGCTCGCCCGCGGTTCCGGTTTCGACCACTGCTGGGTGCTGGCGGAGGAGCCCGGCGGGGAGCGCGAGCCGTCGTTCGCGGCCCGCGTGGAGGAGCCGGTGTCCGGGCGCGCGCTGGAGCTGTGGACGGACCAGCCGGGGGTGCAGGTGTTCACGGGCGGCACCCTGGCGGGCACCCTCGTCGGCAAGGCGGGCGTGGCCTACGGCCCGCGCGCCGGCCTGGCGCTGGAGGCGCAGGCCTTCCCCGACGCCCCCAACCACCCGGACTTCCCCACCACGGTGCTGCGCGAGGGCGACGAGTTCCTGTCCGTCACCGAGTTCCGCTTCAGCGTCTCCTGACCCGCACCCCGCACCTCGCACCCCGCACCTCGCACCCGCAGCACCCGGGAACGCGGGAACGCGGGAAGCCCGGGCCCCCCGCGGGGGCCCGGGCTTCCCGGTGCTCGTCAGCGCGTCACTTGGGCGGGGTGACGTCCCCGCGCCAGGCGCCGGTCTCGGCACCGCGCGACTCGATGAACTCCTTGAAGCGCTTCAGGTCCGCCTTGATCTGGCGGTCGTCGGCACCGATGGCGGCGCCGACCTTCTCGACGAGGCCCTCGGTCTCCCAGTCCATCTGGACCGTGACCTTGGTCTTGGTGTCGGCGATGCGGTGGAACGTCACGACGCCGGCGTGGTCCTTGCCGTCCACGCTCTTCCACGCCACCCGCTCGTCGGGGTGCTGCTCGGTGATCTCGGTGTCGAACTCGCGCTCCACACCGGCGATCTTCGTCTTCCAGTGGTTGCGGGTCTCGGTGATCTGCGTGATCTCCTCGACGCCGTTCATGAAGTGCGGGAACGACTCGAACTGCGTCCACTGGTTGTACGCGGTGTGGACGGGGACGTCGACGTCGATGCTCTCGGTCACGCTGCTCATGGTTGAACTCCTCCTGCGGCTCGGGGTTCCGGGAGCCGCTCGTCGTCCGAACTACGTGCTGCCCCCACTGTGCCCGTGGGGGGCGGGGCGTGCATCTCGAAGGTCACGAGGTGCCGCCGGGGTCGTGCTCACCCTTCCGTGAGGGGGTCGTGCTCACCCCTCCTTGAGGGGGTCGTTGCCCCAGTTCATGAGGGAGTAGCGCCACTTGGTGCCCGTGACGTCGCCCTCGGGGCGCTGGGCGGAGTGGCGGTGGACGTAGCCCACGACCTTCTTCATGTGGGCGTAGTCGTCGTCGTCCAGGTCCGCCTCCTTGGCGCGCAGGATCTGCACGATCCGGCGCCCGGAGGCGTGCCCGACGGACTCGCCGCCCTCGCTCTGGCCCACCGACGTGGACTCGTCGGTCTCCAGCCACTCCTCCAGCTCCTTCGGCGTCATGTTGACCGCCTCGCCGAAGTCGCTGCTGATGCTGCGCCGCTCCTCGTCGTCCAGCGTCTGCTCCGCCATGGCGCCAGCGTCGCGCCTCAGAAGGCGTAGCGCACGTCGAGGTAGGGGGCGCGCTCGGCGACCAGGTCCAGCAGCTGGCGCACGTAGCGGCCCTTGTCGCCGGTGCGGTAGCGGACGTTCGCGCCGCCGTGCTCGGAGCGCTTGCTCTCCTGCATCGCCGGGCGCCACAGCAGCTCCTCGGCCCTGGGGTGCCAGCCGAGGTTGACCTCGTGCAGCCGCTCGTTGTGGGTGAGGAAGATCACCTCGGCGGCGAGCTGCTGCTTCGTCGCCGCGGAGGTGGCGTCGCCGAGCTGGTCCAGCAGCCGCGCCCACTGCTCCAGCCAGCCCTCGGCGACGACGACGGGGGAGAGGTTGACGTGCACCTCGTACCCGGCGGCGACGAAGTCGTCGAGGGCGGCCAGGCGGGCGGCGACGGGGTCGGTGCGCACGTCGAGGACCCTGGCGACCTCCTCGGGCATGAGGGAGAAGCGCACCCGGGTGCGCCCGCGCGGGTCCAGCTCCAGCAACCGGCGGTTGACGTGCTTGGTGGCGAAGGACGCCTTGGCCGTGGGCAGCTCGCGGAAGAGGGAGACGAGGTCGTCGACGTTGCCGGAGACCTCCGCGTCCACCGAGCAGTCGCTGTTCTCGCCCACGTCGTACACCCAGGCGTGCGGGTCGACCTGGTTCGGCTCGCCCTTCACGCCCTGCCGGGCGACGTGGCGGCGCAGGTAGCCGGTGATCTGCTCGATGTTGGCGAACACCGTGATGGGGTTGCTGTAGCCCTTGCGGCGCGGCACGTAGCAGTAGGCGCAGGCCATCGCGCAGCCGTTGGCGGTGGAGGGGGCGATGAAGTCCGCGGAGCGGCCGTTGGGGCGCGCGGCCAGGGACTTCTTCACCCCCAGCACCAGGGCCTCGCGCTTGATGCGCACCCAGCGCGCCACGTTCGCCTCGTCGCCGTGCAGCTCGGGGATGTTCCAGTGGCTGGCGACCTCCACGCGGGTGGCGCCCGGCCAGCGCTCGAGCACCTCCCGGCCCCGGGGCAGCTCCGCCGCGGCCGGCTCGTAGTAGATCCGCGTGACGTCCACCAGCCGCTGCTCCCGCACGGCCCCAGTGTGCGCGGCGGGTCCGACACGGGCACCGCGCGGGCACCGCGCCCGGCGGGCGCGGTGCCCGCGGCCTGCCTACGGTGGGTGCCGTGAGCGACCAGTACACCTTCCAGAACCCGGTCGAGCAGTACCGCACCGAGGGGTACGAACCGCAGCCGCAGGAGGGCCCCGGCCTGGCGAGCGAGCTGGGCCCGGCCCCCGACCACGGCGAGTCCACCTACCGCGGCACCGGGCGCCTGAGCGGGCGCCGGGCGCTGGTGACCGGCGCCGACTCCGGCATCGGGCGCGCCGCCGCGATCGCGTTCGCCCGCGAGGGCGCCGACGTCGTCCTGAACTACCTGCCCGAGGAGCAGCAGGACGCCGAGCAGGTCGCGCAGCTGGTGCGCGAGGCGGGCCGCCGGGCGGTGCTGGCCCCCGGCGACCTGACCGACGAGGCGTTCGCGCGGGGCCTGGTGCGCACCACCGTCGACGAGCTCGGCGGCATCGACCTGATCGCGAACGTGGCCGGCAAGCAGCAGCACGCCGAGGACGTCGCGGACATCACCACCGACCAGTTCGACGAGACGCTGCGCACGAACCTGCACGCGCTGTTCTGGGTCGTGCAGGAGGCGGTGCCGCACCTGCCGCCGGGCTCCACGATCGTCAACACCTCCTCCGTGCAGGGCTACCAGCCCTCGCCGAACCTCGTGGACTACGCGACGACGAAGTCCGGGATCATCGCCATGTCCAAGGCGCTGGCGCAGCAGCTGGCGCCCCGGGGGATCCGCGTGAACGTCGTGGCCCCCGGGCCGGTGTGGACGCCGCTGCAGGTGGCCGGCGGGCAGCCGGACGAGGCGATGCCGGAGTTCGGGAAGCAGACCCCGCTGGGCCGGGCGGCGCAGCCGGCGGAACTGGCCCCCGCCTACGTGTTCCTGGCCTCCCCGGAGTCCAGCTACGTGGTCGGCGAGGTCCTCAACGTCAACGGCGGGACGCCCACCCCCTGAAC
>NZ_JAAALM010000027.1 GCF_009906395.1 Kineococcus indalonis | reverse complement strand
GGCGGGGGCGGGGGCGGCGACTGACGCGCCCCCGCCCCCGCCGGCGCGTCAGCCGAACAGGCGCTGCCCGCCCGCGGTCAGCCACCAGTTCTGCACGGCGAAGTCGGCCGGGTCGATCGTGCCGGTCCCCTGCGCGCGGTCGATGAGCAGCTGCCGGATCTCCGCCTGCTCGTCGTAGACGACGGGCGCGGTGGCGACGTGCGGGAACCCGCCACCGCCGGAGCGGCGGTAGTTGTTCACGGCGACGACGAACTGCTGGTCGTCGGCGACGGGCGCACCGCCCAGGGTCAGCGACGCCACGCGCGAGCCGGCCGGCTGCGCCAGGTCCAGCTCGTACTCCACGCCCGCGAGCTGGTCGAGGTTGTAGTCCGGCGTCGCGCCGGTGGCCAGCGACTCCGGGGCGGCCGCATCCCCCGGCGGCACGCTGGCGTAGTAGCGCGCGGACTGCTCCAGGTAGTCGCGCACCTGCGCGCCGGTCATCCGCACCGCCTGCAGGGTGTTGTCGTACACGTACAGACCGGCGACGTCCTTGACGGTGACCTCGCCGCGCGGGAAGACCGCGGTGCGGCTGAACGGCGCGGCGATCGAGAGCACCGGCAGCTCCGCGTCGGGCGTGCCGGCCAGCGCCTCGCGCACGGTGTCGGTCTGCACGTCCTGGATGAAGTCGATGATCGGGGTGTCGCGCCAGCGCGAGTCGGTGGCCGGCAGCTCCTCGGTGGAGGTGGCGACGACCTGGTCCACGTACTCGACCGTCTTGCGGTGCTCCTCGGCCACCGCCTCGACGACCTCGGGGTCCTCGGGGGCGTCGGCGGCGCGCACGTCCTGCACGTCGGCGCCGCTCAGGGAGTACCGGCCGCGCTCCTCGGCCAGCTCCAGGCGGGTGACGGTCACCGAGGCACCCCAGCGGTACGGCTGGGTGACCAGCACCCGCTTGCCGGGGGTGGCGGTGGACTCGATCCACGCCTCGGGCAGGTCGCGGTGGCTGTGACCGGCGACGACGACGTCCACGCCGGGGACCTCGGCGGCGACGCGGTCGGTGACGTTCTCCGGACCCAGGTCCGCCTCGCTGTAGGAGGACCCGCCGCTGCGCCCGGAGTGCGAGAGCACCACGACGACCTCGGCACCGGCGGCCCGCATCCTGGGCACCTCGCGCTGCGCGGTGGCGACCACGTCGTCGAAGGTGAGCTTCCCCTCGACGTTCTGCTTGTCCCACACGGCCGAGCCGGGGGTGGTCAGGCCGAGGACGCCGACCTTCACGGTCCTGCCGCCGCCGGTGGGCTTCACGTCGCGCAGCACCCACGGGCGCAGGTACGGCGTGCCGGTGCGCTGGTCGAGCACGTTGGCGCCCAGCAGCGGGGCGTCCAGGTCCAGGCGGTACTTCGCCAGGGTGTCCAGGCCGTAGTTGAACTCGTGGTTGCCCACCACCTGCGCGTCGATGCCGATGGCGTCGTACGCCTGGGCCATCGGGTGCTCCACGCCGGTGGCGGTCACCGGCTCCTGGCGGGCGTAGTAGTAGGTCAACGGGGTGCCCTGGATGGCGTCGCCGTCGTCGACGACGAGCGTGGAGGCCTCGCCGCGCTCGGCGCGCACGCGGTCCACGATCGTGGACACGCGCGCCAGGCCCAGGCCCTGCCCGGCGGGGTAGGGCTCGCCGGCGAAGTAGTCCCAGTCCAGGACGTGGCCGTGCACGTCGGTCATCGACACGAGCGTGATGGAGGGCGGGGCGGGCACGGCGGCGGCGCTGCCGGCGCCCGCGGTGGCGCCGAGCCCGGTGAGCAGGGCGGCGGCGCTGAGGGCGGCGCCGGTGCGCCGAGCGCGCCGCCCGGGGGTGGGGGGAAGGTGCATGGAGCCACTACACCGCCTCCAGGTGACCGGGAGGTTGCGGACCCGCCGGGAGGTTGCGGACCCGCCGGGAGGTTGCGGACCCGCCGGGGGAGCCGCCGGGCGGCGGGCGCCCGCCGTCAGGCGGTGAGCTGCAGCGCCAGCACCGCGGCCGCCGTGCAGGCGGTGGCGCCCACGGCGCCCAGCGCGGCGAAGCGCGGCAGCGCGATGCGCACCCCGCGCGCCCGGCAGCGCTCCAGCCACAGCAGCGTCGCCAGCGAGGCCCACGGCGTCACCAGCGGGCCGAGGTTCACCCCGGCGAGCACGGCCACCAGCCGCGGCGCGCTGCCCGCCAGCGGCTCGACGGCCAGGTAGGCCGGCAGGTTGTCCAGCGCGTTGGCGCCCACCGCCGCCGTCGCCGCCAGCCGCAGGTGGGCGCCCAGGCCCTCCCCGGTGCCCGCCGGCGCGCGCAGCAGCCCGTCCAGGCCGTGCGCCCGCGCCGCCTCCACGACGAGGAACAGCCCGGCCACGAGCACCACCGTGCGCCACGGCAGCAGCGACAGCCGCAGCACCGCGCGCCGGCGCCGGGCGAAGACCGCCACCAGCACCAGCGCCGCCACCGCGGCCGGCACCGCCGGCTCCACGCCGCTGACGAACGCCGGCGCCAGCAGGCAGCACACCAGCGCGGCCGTGCCGAACAGCACCGGGTCGCGCGCCGACCCCGGCGGGGGAGCGCCGTACCCGCCGCGCAGGGAGCCTCGGTGCGCCAGCCCCAGCACCAGCACCGCCGTCAGCGTGCCCGCCAGGAACGGCGCCCACGTCAGCGCCGTGAAGGCCGCGGTGCCCGAGACGCCGAGGCGCTCCAGCTCGTCCAGCGCGATGAGGTTGGTGAGGTTGGACACCGGCAGCAGCAGCGAGGCGGTGTTGGCCAGCCACACCGTCGTCATCGCGAACGGCAGCGGGTCCAGGCGCAGCTGCGCGGCCAGCGCCAGCACCACCGGCGTCAGCAGCACCGCGGTGGTGTCCAGGGAGAGCACCACGGTGGACAGCACGCCCAGCAGCACCACCAGCAGCCACAGCCGGCGGGTGCGCCCGCGCCCGCCGCGCGCGGCCAGCCGCGCCGCGGCGTCGAAGACCCCGGCCGCGTCCGCCAGTTCCGCCACGACCGTCACGGCCAGCAGGAACGCCAGGACGGGTCCGGCCCGGTGGGCCACCTCGGCCAGCCCGGCCGGGCCGACCAGGCCGGTGGCCACGGCGACGGCGCCCGCCAGCCCGCACAGCCACCACACTCAGCGACCCCCCGGCCCGCCCGCGGACCGGACCCGGCCGCGGTCCGCGGGGCGGCTCACGGGGCCTCGACCTCCAGCGTCCACGGCGCCCCGCGCCGGACCGGCTCCAGCAGCTTCGCCCCGAACGCCTCGACGGCGGCGTCCAGCAGCGCGGCGGGGGTGCGCGGCGGGCGGCCCGTCCGGGTCAGCAGGTGCCGGGCCAGCAGGCCGCGGGTGTGCTTGGCGGCGTGCGAGACGACCCTGCCGTCGCGCAGCACCCGCACGGCCACCGTGCGCGCGGCGGTGGCGGCGTCGGGCACCCAGGCCGCGGCGTACGCGGCCGAGCGGCAGTCCACCACCAGTCCCGACGGCTGCAGCACCGCGGCCAGGTGCGGGCGCCAGAACGCCGCCAGCGGCCCCACCCCGGGCAGGTCGGTGCCCATCGACAGGCGGTAGCCGGGCACCCGGTCGCGCGGGCCCAGCACGCCCCACAGGGCCGAGACGACCAGGACGCGCCGCGCGGCGGCGGCCGGCAGGGACGGCAGGTCCAGGGCGTCGTGCAGCACGCCGGTGTAGACCCGGGCGGCCGGGGCGGCGGGGCGGGTGCGCAGCGTCGTGTTGGCGCGCACCACCTCCGCCAGGCCGGCCCCCGCCCCCAGCAGGGCCGGGGCGTCGGGGCGCGCCGAGACGGCCACGAGGGCGTCCAGGACCTGCTCGCGCGCCGCGCTCAGCTCCGGCCGGTGCAGCGCGCCCAGGTCCACCGGTGCCCCGCGCGCCGGCCCCGCCCACTTCGACTCCGAGGGGGGCAGCAGCACGAGCACGAGGGGGCAGCCTAGGGGCGCGCGCGTGCTCCGGTGCCCCCGGGTGGCGGTACCCTCGTCGTGGACGAGTCGGCCGGGCGGTCGCGTCGGCCCGGGCGACCGGGCCGCCGAGGAAAGTCCGGACTCCACAGGGCAGGGTGGTGGGTAACGCCCACCCGGGGTGACCCGCGGGACAGTGCCACAGAAAGCAGACCGCCTCCCCGGCGCGAGCCGGGGCGGTAAGGGTGAAACGGTGGTGCAAGAGACCACCAGCGCACCGGGTGACCGGTGCGGCTCGGCAAACCCCACCCGGAGCAAGACCAGACAGGCAGCGTTCGAGGGCGGCCCGCCCGAGCTGCCGGGTAGGTCGCTGGAGGCGTGCGGCGACGCACGCCCGAGAGGGATGGCCGCCGCCGGCGGGGGTCCTCGGACCCGCCGCCGGGCACAGGATCCGGCTTACAGGCCGGCTCGTCCGCACCCCCCACCGCCCGGGGGACGGGTGCGCCCCGTCGTCAGCGACGATGCGTCACCGGATCGGCCGATCGGGTGAAAGTACCCCCATGCGGAGTAGGTCAAACACTACTCTCTGAAGTCATCAGGACACCGTCGGGCGCAGTCGTCCGGCGGCGACACGTGGGGGGAACCACATGGCAACGAAGTCGTCCCGCAGCGCCCGGGGGGTCGGGCGCTTCACGGCCGCGCTCGCGGCGGCCACCGCGCTGGGCACCACCGTCGGCGTCGCCCCGGCGAGCGCCGCGCCCGAGCTGCCCGACCTGGTGGTGACCGACGTGTCGCCCGCCGTCGGCTCCTACGTGCAGGGCTCCCGGGTCGTCTTCCAGGCCACGGTGCGCAACGTCGGCACCACCGCCAAGGAGTGGGGCGCGGTCGTCGGGGTCTCGTTCGCCGTGGACGGCCGCGTCGTCAGCTGGTCCGACGACTCCGCCACCAGCATCGCCCCGGGGGAGTCCGTCACCCTGCGCGCCAACGCCGGCCCGACCGGTTCGAACACCTGGGCGGTGAGCGCCGGACACCACACCGTGCGCGCCTGGGTCGACGACGTGGACCGCATCCCCGAGGCCGACGAGCGCCGCAACACCCTGCAGCGCAGCGTCCGGGTGCAGCGCGCCGGGGCCAAGGCCGTCACCGCGCGACCCGCCGCCACCCCCGAGCGCTTCCGCGCCACCCACGACGCCTCCGTCGTGGTGTCCTGGCGCGTGCCCGCCGGCCAGCCCGCCGGCACCACCTACACGGTCGTCGAGCGCCCCGGGGCGCAGAGCTTCTGCACCGACCCGGTCGACGTCGCGCCGGTCACCACCACCGGCACCTCCGTGACCGTCCAGCAGCAGCTGGGCACCACCTGCAGCGGCCACGCCTCCGGCCACACCAGCAGCTTCACCGTCGTGGCGCACCCGCCGCGCGGCGGCGCCGTCGAGTCCGCCGCCTCGGGCACCTGCGAGCAGGTCAGCGGCACCGACGTCTGGGCGCCGGGCGCCCCCGAGCGCTTCTGGGCGCTGGCCTGCGAGGGCTTCCCCGAGCTGCGCGACACCGCCACCGCCTCCTGACCGCGCGGCCCCGCCGCCCCCGCCGTCCCGGCGAGGGCGGCGGGGCAATTCCCGGTGCGCGCACCGCGGTCCGTGGTGGACTCCCCGCGCCAAGGTGGCGGCGGCGGGGAGGGGGGCTCCCCGCCGTGCTGAAGGAACCGGGGGGTTCGACGTGCCCAGATCCACCACGACAGCACCGGCGGCGCGAGGGGCGGGACGAGCGGCCGCGCGGCGCGGCCGCCGGCGCCGCCCGGCGCTGGCGCTGCTCACCACCGCCGCGCTGGCCGGCGCCGGGCTGGTCACCGGCCCGGCCGCCCAGGCCGCCGCCTACGACCTCGTCGTCACCGACGTGCGGCCGGTCCTGGCCGGCACGCAGGCCACGGGGTCCCAGGTGCTCTTCCAGGCGACCGTGCACAACCGCGGGAACGCGCCCACGCCGGCCGGCGTCGTGCACGGCGTGGCCTTCACCGTCGACGGCCGGGTCGTCTCCTGGGACGACACCTCCACGCGGTCGCTGCCGGCGGGCGCCTCGCGCACCCTCACCGCCTCCGGCGGCCCGGCCGGCCGGAGCACCTGGACCGCCGGCGACGGCCGCTTCACGCTGGGCGCGTGGGTCGACGACGTGGACCGCCTGCGCAGCGAGGCCGACGAGGGCGACAACCGGCGCTCCACCGAGCTGCGCGCCACGCCCGTCAAGCCCGTCACGCAGCTGAGCGCGGCGCCGGCGCTCACCCAGGCGCAGTTCGAGCAGACGCACGCCCGCACGGTGCGGCTGTCCTGGCGGGTGCCCGACGGGCAGCCGGCGGGGGTGCGCTACCGGGTCCTGGAGCACCCCACCGACCCGGACGCCACCTGCAGCCCGGACGTGCCCCTGGACAAGGGCGTCACCACCGGCGCCGCGCTGACGTTCGACGTCGAGAACGGCCTGAACTGCTCGCCCCACGTCGAGGTCCGCGACGTGCAGCACACGGTCGTGGCCGAGGCGCCCGCGGGCGGACCGGCCGTGACGTCGGCGGCCTCGGGCGGCTGCCGCTGGGTCCACGACGTCGACAGCTCGTACCCGCAGCAGGCGTGGGACCTCGGCTGCGCCGGCTCCCCGCAGCTGCACGACTTCACCGACCCGGTGCAGGGGCTGGTCGACGCCGGTTCCGCCGCGCCGCAGGGCAGGTGGGAGGAGGACCACGGCTTCACCGGCGGCACCGCGCACACCAGCGCGTTCCCCGGGCTGGCGCCGGAGCTGCAGACCTCCCGCTGGGGCTGGACGCGGTACTCCGTGCCCGTGGACCCCGCCCGCGGGGACGGCACCTGGACCGTGCGGCTGACGTTCGTCGAGCCCACGTTCACCGCACCGGGCCGCCGCGTGTTCGACGTGCGCGTCGACGGCCGGCTCGTCGCGGACGACCTGGACGTCTTCGCGCGCGTGGGCCGCGGCAGGCCGTACGTGCTGGAGACCACCGTCCCCGCGACCGGGGACACGGTCGAGATCGTGCCCACCCGTCGGGTGGACAACCCGATCGTCGCCGCCGTGGAGGTGCTGCGCTGACGAGCGCTCCGGCGTGCGAGGGCCCCGCCCCCGGCAGGGGCGGGGCCCTCGCACGGTCCCGTCACGGCGCCGACGTGCCGTCCGGCGCCGGGGCGCGGTTCGCGCGCCACGCCTGCCGCAGCCGCGCGTTGGCCGGTTCGGGCGCTGCGCCGCACACGAGCTCGTGCAGCACCCGCGCACCGACCTGGTCGGGGTCGTCGCCGGCGGGCTCGGCGTGCCCGTCGCGCACCCGCCAGCGGTCGGGCACCGGGATGGAGCCGGCCAGCACCGCGTCCTTGGCCAGGTCCACCCGCCGCCCGCCGCCCGGGGCGCGGTAGGCGTGCACGGTGGCGCCGCAGCGGGCGCACTCCTGCTCGGCGTACGGGCGGGCGGCGGCGCGCTGCGCCATGCGCGCGACGTGGCGCAGCACCTCCGAGGACTGCTGGCCCAGCGTCGGCGGCAGCCCCGCGGAGGCGCTCGCCGGCGCGCGCACCGCCCGCGGGGCGCGCGCCGCGCTGAAGCGGGCGGTGCAGCCGGCGCACACGCTCACGACCACGCCGAGGCGCTCCTGCGGCCGGACGTCCTCCAGCCCGCCGCAGAACGCGCAGACCGGCTCGGCCCCCGGGCCGTCCGGCACCTGGTGCTCGCTCACGCCGCCAGCATGCCCGTCACCGCGGACACCCGCGCCACCCGCCCCGCCCGCACCGGGTTCAGCCGCGCAGGGCCGGCACGACCTCGCGCTCGAACAGCTCGATGCCGCTGGTGTCGGTGGCCGCCTCGGCGAAGTTGAGGATCGGGTACGTCATGCCGGCCTCGACGATCGGCTTCAGCTTCTCGACGATCTGCTCGGGGGTGCCCACGCACGGGGTGCTGGGGTCGAGCCCGGTCAGCTCCCGCTCGACGGCCGCGGCGCTGACGTGCCCCTCCAGCTGCGCGCGTCGGGCGGCGACGCGCTCGGCGACCTCGGCCTCGTCGCGGCCGATCGCCACGTTGTAGTTGGCGCTGCGGGTGATCCCCGAGAAGTCCCGGCCCAGGTCGCGGCAGTGCTCCTCGAGCACCCGCGACTTGTGGGTGAACCCCTCCAGCGTGCCGTCGAAGTTCGTGTACTGCGCCCACTGCGCCGCGTACCGCAGCGTCTTGCGCTCGCCGCCGCCGGCGATCCACAGCGGGATGCCGCCCTCCTGCAGCGGCAGCGGACGCACGATCGCGCCGTCGGTGGTGTAGTGCTCGCCGGCGAACGTGGAGACCCCCTCCGTCCACGCCTGCCGCATGATCTGCACGCCCTCCGCCAGGCGGGCCAGGCGCTCGCCGGCGCCGGGAAAGCCGTAGCCGTAGGCGAGCCACTCGTGCTCGTACCAGCCGGCGCCGATGCCCATCTCCACCCGGCCGCCGCTGATCACGTCGACCGTCGCGGCGACCTTCGCCAGGTAGGCGGGGTTGCGGTAGCTCATGCACGTGCACATCTGGCCCAGCCGGACCCGCTCGGTGGCCGCGGCGAAGGCCGCCATCAGCGTCCACGCCTCGTGGGTGGCCTCCTCGGTCGGCTCCGGGACCGTGTGGAAGTGGTCGTAGACCCAGATGGACTCCCACACGTCCCCGGCGTCGGCGCGCTGCGCCAGGCCGCTCATCGTGGACCAGTGGTCGGCGGGGGCCACCCCGACCAGGTCGTGCCGCCAGCCCTGGGGGACGAAGAGTCCGAACCGCAACGTCGCGTCGCTCATGGCCGCGACCCTAGTGCCCCCGGGCCACCTCCCGGGCCTGGCCGGGGGTCAGCCGCGCCGGCGCGCCGCGGCCAGCGAGGCGGCGCCGATGATGCCGGCGTCGTTGAGCAGCCCCGCGGGCACCACGGGGGTGCGCAGGTCCAGCAGCGGCAGGAACTTCTCGTGCTTCTTGCTCACGCCGCCCCCGATGACGATGAGGTCCGGCCACAGCAGGTCCTCCAGGTGCGAGTAGTACCGCTGCAGGCGCTTGGCCCACTGCTGCCACGACAGGTCGTGGCGCTCGCGCGCGGAGTCCGCGGCCTTCTTCTCGGCGTCGTGCCCGCCGATCTCCAGGTGCCCCAGCTCGGTGTTGGGCACCAGCTTGCCGTCCACGATGATCGCGCTGCCGATGCCGGTGCCCAGGGTGGTGACGACCACCACGCCCCTGACGCCCTTGGCGGCGCCGAAGGCCGCCTCGGCGTAGCCGGCCGCGTCGGCGTCGTTGACGACGAGGACCTCCCGGCCCAGGGCGTCGGAGAACAGCGCCTCGGCGTCCGTGCCGATCCAGGAGGGGTCGACGTTGGCGGCGGTGCGGGTGATGCCGTGCTGCACGACGGCGGGGAACGTGATGCCGACGGGCGCGTCGGCGGGCACGCCGGTGAAGCCGGCGAGGACCTGGGCCACCACGGGCGCCACGGCCGCCGGGGTCGCCGGCTGCGGCGTCGCCAGGCGCACCCGCTCGGCGCGGAACTCGCCGGCGAGCAGGTCCACGGGGGCCGCCTTGATGCCGGAGCCGCCGATGTCCACCCCCAGGGCGAGGGCCGGCCGGGCCGGGGAGGGGGTCTCGGGCAAGCCGCTGCTGGACGCCGTGGGGGTGCTCACCCCGCTGAGCCTAGGCAACGCCGGGCCGCCGCGTCTCGCGGACGCACCAGCGGCGGCCGCCCGCTCCTCAGCGCAGCGCCCGCGCGCTGCCCTCCGCGGGCACGAGCACCCACAGCGCCACGTAGGCCAGGAACTGCGGCCCCGGGATCAGGCAGGACAGCACGAACAGCAGCCGCACCACGTTGGACGGCAGTCCGAAGCGCCGTGCCAGGCCGGCGCACACGCCGGCGACCACCCTCCCGCGGGCGGGACGCACCAGGCCGTTCACGGGGCTCTCCTCTCGTCGGGCGCCCCCGGGAGCCGGGGGCACCGGGTCAACGGGCGGGGCGGGCCCCGGGTGCCCGGCGCGGAGTCCCGGTCGAGGTGCCACCACACCTCCTTGGTCACCGAGAGTGATGAGATGTAGCGGCCAGTGCCTCGCACTGGTGTGTCCGGTGGCTCTTGCAGGCATCCGTGTGACGCTGCGTGCCCGCTCGCCGCGTCCGACCTACTTTCGAGGAGACAGCGGCAGCAGGGAGGGGTGCGACAGCACCCGGGGCCCGCCGGGAAGCCGCCCCGGTCGTCGACGGTGACGCGCCCGGTCCAGCGCGACCCACCGCGCCGGCCGCCCACCAGGACCACCGAGGGGGACCCGTGCCCGCACCCGCCCGCGCCGCCGTGCGCCGACCGACCACGCACCGGGCGGCTCTGCTCGTCACCGCGGTCGCGCTCGCGACCACCGCCGCCTCCTCCGCGCTGGCCGCCTCCGGTGCCCTGGTCTGGGCCGCCTGCGCCGTCGTCGCCGTCGGCCTGGGGCCGGTGTTCCTGACGCGCCGCGGCCCGCGCCCCGGCCTGGCGCGCGCCGCCGGCCAGATGGTGCTCAGCCTCGCCCCCGTGCTGCTGCTCACCCTGGTCTACCCGCTCGCCACCGCCGGCTTCGAGGGCCGCTCCGTCGGCGGCGCGCCGGTGGCCACCCTGCTGCTGGCCTCCTCGCTCACCGTGCCCTGGCTCAGCCAGTCCGTGTGCATGCCCCTGTACCGCGCCCTGGGGGAGCTGAACGCCGGCGACGACGCCCGCGCCGCCGACGACCGCTTCTGCGAGCACTGGCCCGCCGCGCTCGTGCAGAGCCTGCCCGTCCTGGCCCTCTTCGCCGTGCCGGCCGCCCTCGTGCTCGGCCTCGGCCCCGCCGCCGTCGGCGCCTACCTGCTGCTGTGCGTGCTGCACGTCGCCTTCGCGCAGTCCCTGGTGGTGGCCAACACCCCGCAGCGCCGCCGCCTGTGGGCGCTGGCGTGGACGGCCTACGCCGCCGCCCTGCTCGCCGCCCCCGCGCTGTGGTTCCTGCCGCCGCTGGCCGGCCTGGTCGTGCAGCTGCTCGCACTGCGCCGCTCCCTGGTGCGCGTGCGCCGCCCCGCCCGCCTGGAGCACGCCGACGTCGCCGCGGACCTGCTGCGCGGCCTGCTGCTCGGCGCGGTGCTGTGGGGCGACAAGTTCGTGCTGTTCCTCGCCTCCGGCGCCCACCTCGCGGTGCAGACGATCTTCACGGCCCTGCTGCCGGTGGTGCTGGCGTACAACCACTACTTCGTCCGCCTCGCTCCCGGCTTCGACGCCTCCGTGGCCCGGGTGCGCACGGCGATGGAGCAGGACACCTTCGCGGTGCTGACCGAGCGCTCGCGGGCCCTGTACGGCACCGTCGTCGGCTCCGTCGTCACCACCGGGTCGGTGGCCGCGGTCCTCGGCCTCCTCGTCACCGCCGTGGTCGCCGCCCACGACCCCGCCGCGCTGGCCCTGAGCGCCACCGTGACGATCGCCTCCTGGTTCCTGCTGATGATCACCGTGCTCTGCTACAAGCTGGACTACATCGGCCGACGCCTGCCCGCCCAGGCGCTCAGCGCCGTGCACCTGCTCGCCTGCGTCGTCGTCTTCACCGCCGGGACGCCCGCGCTCGAGGCCTACGCCGCCCTCGTGGTCGCGGACCTGGCGGTGTGCGCCGTCGCCCTCGCGCTCTGCCTGCGCCACTGGCGCACCCCGGAGTACACCCTGTTCTGGCGGCTGGCGACCTCCTGGTGACGGTGGCGAGAGCCGCTCGCACCGCCGCCCGACCCGCCGCCCGCACCGCCCCGCCCAGGAGACAACCCGTGTACAGCACCCACCGCAGCAACGGCCGCGACGCCGTCGTCACGACCACCGTCACCGAGACGACGGCCGCCGGGACCACGACCACCACCACGACCAGCGCCGGTCCCACCACCGCAGCGCCGACCTACGCCGACGTCGACGTGGCGATCGTCATGGAGTCGACCTACCCCTACCTCAAGGGCGGGGTCTCGGCGGTCGTGCACGACATCGTGCGGGGCAACCAGGACCTGACGTTCGGGATCATCCACATCACGTGGGACTCCCGGGCGCCGCACGAGGACCTGTACGGCGTGCCCGACAACGTCAAGTGGATCGCGCCGGTGTACCTGAGCATGCAGGAGCACCGCGAGGACTTCATGTCCCTGACCCCGAGCCGGCTGGGCATGCGGGCACCGGCGCGCCGGCGGCTCGCCCACCGCGTCGTCGACGCCCTGGAGGCCGTCGTGGCCGGCGACGTGGAGCCCCTGTGGCGCCTGTACGACGAGGGCATGAACCCGCGCACGCAGAAGTACCCGATCTGGGCGCTGCTGGGCACCCGCGAGTTCATGGAGGTCCTGCGCGACCGCCTCCCGCAGCTGGGCCTGCCCCTGACCGACACCTTCTGGCTCATGCGGGAGTTCTTCTCCCTGGCCTTCGCGGTGCTGTCCGTGGACGCCCCGAGAGCGCGGGTCTACCACGCGCACACCACGGGCTACGCCTCCCTGCTGGGTGCGGCCGCCGCCCGCCAGCACGGCACGAGGTTCCTGCTCACCGAGCACAACCTGTACGTGCGCGACACCGTCAACACCCTGCTGGAGCGCAGCATGGCGCTGCCGCTGACGGCGGAGGACTACCGCACCTTCGACGTCACGCCCACCCAGCGCGCGTGGATGGCCTGGTGGACCGAGATGGGGCGCTTCTGCTACCCCAGCGCCGAGACGATCACCTACCTGTACCCGGACGCCGTCACCGAGGCCGCCGACCTCGGCGCGCCCGTCGAACGCAGCGTCGTCGTGCCCAACGGCATGGTCGTGCGTGAGTTCGACGAGGTGGCCCGCCGCCGCGAGGAGGCGCTGGCGGACATCCTCTCCGGCGACCCGGGGCGCACCTGGCGCTTCGTCTACATCGCCCGCGTGGTGCCCATCAAGGGCCTGGCCGACCTCGTGGACAGCGTCGCGCTGCTGGTGGGGCGCGGGGTGACGAACTTCGTCGTCGACGTGCTCGGCCCCACCGACCACACCCCCGACTACTACATGCTGTGCCGGGACAAGATGCGCCGTCGGAACGTGGAGGACCACTTCGTCTTCCACGGCGTCGTCGACGTGCGCCGGGCCCTGGGCGACTTCGACGCCCTCGTGCTGCCCAGCTACAACGAGGGCCAGCCGATCGTCGTGCTGGAGGCCATGACCGCCGGCATCCCCACCGTCGGCACCGAGGTCGGCGGCATGGCGCAGCTGGTCGGCGACACGCTCACCACCGGCGGCGGGCGCGAGTGGGGCGAGTGCGGTCTGCTCGTCGAGCCGGGCGCGCCCGAGCAGATGGCCGACGGGATGCAGCGGCTCATGGAGGAGCCGGCCCTGTACGAGCGGCTGGCGCGCAACGCCCGCGGCCGGGTGGACGCCTTCTTCCAGCTGGAGGACGCGGTGGGCGCCTACAACCGGCTCTACAAGGAGCTCGGCGGCCTGGAGGTCACCGCCCTGGAGAGCGGCCCGCAGCCGGCCGGCGAGGAGCACCGGGTGGTGGACCTGCGCCCGTTCGACGCCCCGCACCCGCCGGTCCTCACCCCGGAGCAGCTGGCCGTGCTGCGCCGCTTGGTCGCCGGTGCCCGCGTGGAGGTCGCTGCGGGCCACGCCGGCACCGGCGGCCCGGACGGGGCCCCGGAGCTGAGCGCCGGGCAGCTGGAGGCGCTGCGCCGCTTCGTCGCCGACGGCGGCGCGGGCGCGCCGCTGCACGAGTCGCCGGAGTTCACCGCCGAGCAGCTGGCAGTGCTGCGCCGCTTCGCCGGCTGCTGAGCCCGACCGCTCGTCGCCCCCGGCCGGGGGCGACGAGCGGTCGGGCTCAGCGGGCCGCGGGTCCGGCGCCGGGTCAGGCCAGCGGGTCGCGCACGAACACCCCGCCGTGGTGGGGCTCGAGCACGACCTGCTCCGGCGCCGGCCGGCCGTGCCCGTCGAGGAGCCC
Source organism: Kineococcus indalonis (assembly GCF_009906395.1). Lineage (GTDB taxonomy): Bacteria > Actinomycetota > Actinomycetes > Actinomycetales > Kineococcaceae > Kineococcus > Kineococcus indalonis. The sequence goes on along the minus strand of NZ_JAAALM010000027.1, from coordinate 3,754 downwards.
GGCGGGCACCTCGTAGCGGATCCTGCGCCGAGGGGCGGAGTTGAGGTTCACCGCCGCCCAGCCGTTGGTGAACCGCCGCGAGTAGCAGTTGCCCCGCTGGCGCGGTCCCTCCACCGGCTCGCCGAGGTCCCAGTCCAGCTCGGGGATCCACGGGGTCGCGGAGTACCCGTCGTGCGCGGTGGCCGAGAGCGCGGCGTCCGCGCCGCCGCCGAAGACCCACAGGGCGGCCAGCCCGTAGCGGAAGTTGGGGTGCTCGTCCGTGCCGTCGCCGGGCACGCGCAGCACGCTCAGTCCCGGCCCGGTCAGCTGCGGCATCTGGGCCAGCGCCGTCTGCGGGTCGAAGTGGTCCTCCGGCGTCCAGCCCAGCCAGACCTCCTCGAAGCCACCGCCGTGGGCGGCGTGCCGGTGCCAGCGGCCCGGCTCGCGGCGGGACTCGGCGATGTTGGGCACGAGCAGCTTGCCGGCGGCGTTCAGCCGCCGCCCCGCGCCCACCACGAGCTGCTCCAGCGCCTCGCGCAGCTGTGCCATGCCGCGCCCGCCCTCGATCGGCGGGGCGATGCCGTAGTAGTCGTCGAAGACGTCGTTGTCGGCCATGACGCCGTCGAAGGGTGAGCCCTCGAGCTCGTCGGCGACGTTGTCGCACCAGCGCTCGCGGTACTCCTCCTCCCACACGGCCATCTGCCAGTGCCCGGGGTAGGTGCTCCACTCGATGCGGCTGCCGTCCAGGCGGTGGGCGAACCAGTGCTCACCGCCCTCCTCCGCCTCGCCGTGGCACACCCCGGAGCTGAACACCGGGCCGGGCTCGTAGGAGCGCGTCGAGGACAGGCACTTGTAGGCCAGGACCGTCGTGCCGGGGGAGCGCTCCTTCAGGGTCGCGGCCGCCGCGCGCTCCCAGGGCTGCAGGACCGCCACCCGGTAGTGCTGCGCGGCGAAGTCGACCTGCTCGGGCGTCAGGGGGTCGCCGTAACGGATCCAGGCGCCGTGGCGTCGGGGCATGCCCCGACCCTAGCGGTGACCCTGTGTCGCGCGGCCTCACCTCTGGGTGGTCGCAGGGCGGGGCGGGCCCCGGGTGCCCGGCGCGGGGCGGGGTCCGGCTCAGGGCAGGGTCAGGACCTCGGCGCCGGTCTCGGTGACCACGATCGTGTGCTCGAACTGGGCGGTGCGGCGGCGGTCCCTGGTGACGACCGTCCAGCCGTCCTCCCACATGTCCCACTCGTGGGTGCCCAGGGTGAGCATCGGCTCGATCGTGAAGACCATCCCCGGCTCCATGACGGTGTCGTGCGCGGGGGCGGCGTCGTAGTGCGGCACGACCAGGCCGGAGTGGAAGGCCGGCCCGACGCCGTGGCCGGTGAAGTCGCGCACCACGCCGTAGCCGAAGCGCTTGGCGTACGCCTCGATGACGCGGCCGACGACGTTGATCGCCCGGCCGGGGGCGACGGCCTTGATGCCGCGGCGGGTGGCCTCGCGCGTGCGCTCCACCAGCAGCCGGGACTCCTCGTCGACCTCCCCGCACAGGTAGGTGGCGTTGTTGTCCCCGTGCACCCCGTCCAGGTAGGCCGTCACGTCGAGGTTCACGATGTCGCCGTCGCGCAGCACCGTGGAGTCCGGGATGCCGTGGCAGATGACCTCGTTGACGCTGGCGCACAGCGACTTGGGGAAGCCCCGGTACCCCAGCGTCGAGGGGTAGGCGCCGTGGTCGCAGAGGTACTCGTGGCAGACGCGGTCCAGCTCGTCGGTGCTCACGCCCGGGGCGACGAGCTTGGCGGCCTCCTCCATCGCCCGCGCCGCCAGCCGCCCGGCGCGCCGCACCCGCTCCACGGTGCCGGGGTCCAGCACGTGCGGGCCGGTGTAGGGGGCGGGGGCGGGCCTGTCGACGTACTCCGGCCGCGGGATCGAGGCGGGCACCGGCCGCCGCGGGCCCACCGTCCCGGGGACGAGGTCGCCGAGGGGGGCGGTGCTTCCGGGGCTGGCGGTGCCGGTGCTCATGGCACGATCCTAGGTCGCGTGCGCGAGCGGGCCGCAGGGGCGAGGATGGCGCGGTGAGCGCCGGACCGTTCTTCTACGACACCCGCACCGGCGAGGTGCAGGACGAGCAGCACCGCGGCCCCTCCAAGTACCTCCTGGGCCCGTACGCCACCCGCGAGGAGGCGCAGCGCGCCCCCGAGCTCGCCCGGGCCCGCACCGAGGCGGAGGACCTCAGGGACGAGGAGGAGGACGACTGGTGACCCACCCGGCGCCGGCCGGCGCCCCCCGGCGGGGGCACCCGCGGGTCCGTCCTCGGGTGGATGCCGCGGGCACCGGCCCGCGGGCAGGATCGTCGTGCCGCCCGGGCTCCTAGGATGAGCCGGGCGTGGCAGCAGTCGAGGACGAGGGGAACCGCCTGATGTCGGAGTCGCTGGACCTGAGCAAGCCGCTGACGCCGCCCGCGGCGCCGGCACCGGCCGCGAGCGACCTGCAGCTGACGCCCCCGGCCCCGGTCCCCGTGGTGGCCGACGAGCAGGCCGAGAGCATGATCCCGCTGGACGAGGCGACCCGCGCGGAGCTGGGGCGCAAGGCGCAGGCCTTCGTCGCCGACCTGGCCGCCCAGGACCCGCGCAGCCCCGCCTTCCAGAAGCGCGTCGACGACATCACGCGCATGGGCGAGCAGGAGGTGCGCGCCTCGGCGCAGGTGTCCAACCGGATGCTGGAGCGCCCGGCGTCCTCGCTGGCCGGCGCCAAGGGCCAGAAGGCCTCCGGGCCGGGCGCCGACGCGCAGGTGAAGGTCGCCAGCACGCTGCTGGACCTGCGCCGCACCGTCACCGAGCTCGACCCGGGCCGCGCGGACCTCAAGGGCGTCAAGAAGGTCCTGGGGATCATCCCCATGGGCAACAAGGTGCAGCGCTACTTCGAGCGCTACCAGGACGCGCAGTCCCAGCTCGACGCCATCATCAAGGCCCTCGCCAGCGGCCAGGACGAGCTGCGCAAGGACAACGCCTCCATCGAGTCCGAGAAGCAGCACCTGTGGGCCACCATGGGCAAGCTCACCGAGTACGCCACGCTGGCCAAGGCGCTGGACGAGGCGACCGTGGCCAAGGTCGAGGAGCTGCGGGTGAGCGACCCGCGCGCGGCCGAGGCCCTGACGGCCGACGCGCTCTTCCCCATCCGCCAGCGCCACCAGGACCTGCTGACCCAGCTGGCCGTCAGCGTGCAGGGCTACCTGGCGCTGGACCTGGTGCGCAAGAACAACATCGAGCTGATCAAGGGCGTGGACCGCGCGCAGACCACCACCGTCGCGGCGCTGCGCACGGCCGTCATCGTCGCGCAGGCCCTGGCGAACCAGAAGCTCGTGCTGGACCAGATCAACGCCCTGAACACCACGACCAACCAGATGATCCTGTCGACCTCGGAGATGCTCAAGCAGCAGACCGGGCAGATCCACCAGCAGGCCTCCACCGCGATGGTCGACGTCGCCACGCTGCAGAAGGCCTTCGACAACGTCTTCGCCACGATGGACGCCATCGACACCTTCAAGCAGCAGGCGGTGCAGAGCATGGCCAGCACGGTCGACGCCCTGGAGGGCCAGGTGCACCGCTCGCGCTCGTACCTGGAGCGGGCCCGCAACGCCGAGGACGGCGGGGCCGGGCCGGCCCTGCCGGGGCCGGGGCGGTGAGCGGGGTGGCCGAGCGGGCGCCGCGCCGGCTGCGCGAGCAGCGGGCCGCGGAGCAGGCGGTGCTGCAGGCCCAGCGGGCCGCGGAGCAGGCGCTGCAGCACCGCC
>NZ_JAAALM010000279.1 GCF_009906395.1 Kineococcus indalonis | reverse complement strand
CTCGGGGGCGGGGCCCTCCCCGCCGATCCCGGAGCGAGGTGCCGCGGCAGCGATGAGCGCTGGGCTGGGAGCCATGACGGCGGAGCTGACGGCGTCCAGGGTGAGCAGTTCGTCCAGGGACAGCAGGTGCGGGTCCCCCGTGTCGGTGACGACGCCGAAGGACCAGCCGGCCGACCGGTAGCGGTCGAGCAGGGCCGACAAGCTGCGCCACCCCTCGTCGTCCAGTCGAGCACGCACGAGCTCGAAGACCACGCGGTCCACGCGGCGTTCGTCCAGGAGGCGGGCGGCGCCTCGCAGCACGGCCTCCTCCGCGCCCTCCACGTCGACCTTGAGCGTCGCGATGCGCTCGCCGGCACCGATCACGTCGTCCAGCCGCACGGTCGGGACGTCGACCCGGGTGAAGGTGTCGCTGGAGAAGTGCTCGCGGTACCAGGTGTTGTGCTCGTGGAGGGAGCTGTTGCCGCGGAACGCTTCGGACCTGTGCAGGACGAGCGTCCCCGGTTCGCTCGAGACCGCCTGCGGGAAGCACTTGGTCCACCCGTCCAGGTAGTTGACCGAGACGTTGCGCTTCAGCACCGAGAACACCTCGGGGTTCGCCTCGTAGGCCCGGACGTGACCGGACGCGCCGACCAGCGATCCGAGCAGCACCGTGACGGTCCCCACGTTGGCGCCGACGTCGACGCAGCGGTCCCCTCGACGGGTGACGCCGATGAGGTACTTGCACAGGCCCGGGTCGTAGATGCCGGTCAGGACGAGTTCCGGTGTCAGCGACAGGTCGTCGGCGAGGCAGTACAGCTTCCCGCCGTAGGCTGGTTTCAGCAGCACGAGGCCGTTGCCGACGTAGGTGGCCCGCGGGTCGTGAGGCTGCGTGGCCGTGGCCGTGGTCGCAGGGGCCGCCGGTCGAGCGCCCTCACCTGCTGCGCCGCCCGCGCCGGTCCGCTCGACCGGGCGGTCGCTCGCCGCGCCCCCCTTCCAGACCTCCTGCGCGAGCGCCGTGAGCTGGATGACGGCCGTCGCCGTCTCCGACGCGTCCTCGGAGAACCGGACGGTCAGCAGTGCCGCGGGCACGGGCTGGTCCGGGTAGAGGAGGACGATCTCCGGCAGGGTGGCCGGGTTGCCCGACAGGGTCCGGATCATCTCCCCGATGGGCTCGGCGATCTCCGGTGCCGTGATGTCCACCCCCGCGCCCACCAGGTAGACGTCCACGGCGTCCTCGTCGGTGAACAGCTGCACGAGCGCGCTGAGCGGCAGCCGCAGGTCGGCGAGCGGCGCGGCGATCTCCACCACGACGGTGAGGCGCGACCGGGTCGAGTCCTGTGCCGGCGGTCCTGCGGTGCGCACCGGCGTGGTCCGCATCCAGCTCTCGGCCCAGTGGTGAGCGGCGTACGCCTCCGGGAACGACTCGTGCCTCCGGTGCTTCTCCGTGCCCGAGTACGGGTAGAAGACCTTCGGGCCGAAGATGACTGGTCGGTGGTCCTTCTCCTCGTCGAGGAACATCCTCGTGGCGTAGACGGGGCCCGTCTGGAAGTTGGGAGGGGCTTCGGGCTGCTGATCCACCGATCCCTGGATCCCGCTGATGAGCCGCGTGATCCAAGGATGATCGGGGCGCGCACCCATGATGCCGATGGACACGTGCTGCCCGTCCTCGCTGGCCGAGAAGCAGTCCACCCCGTCGAGCAGGGGTTCGATGCTCTTGAAGCACTCGAAGTCGCAGTCGACGTACACGCCACCGTGCCGGGCCAGGATCTCGTAGCGCAGGACGTCGGCCTTCTGCGCCCAGGACCCCGCGGCGTCGAACACCGACTGGTTGATGAGGGGGAAGAGGTCCGCATCTCGCCAGGTGCGGAAGGTCCAGCCCGGGTGCGCCTCCTGCCACGTCCCCCAGTAGTCCTCGAACTCCTGGGGCATGCGGTTCGGGCCCAGCCAGATGCGGTGGAACGTGCGCGGGATGGTGGTCTTCACTGCTGACTCCTCGTCCTCTCGGGCGGTCCTGCCGGGTTCCCGCCCCTGCGTCGTAGCGCTCTCCGCCCGGTCCGGGCGGAGAGCCGCTCCGAGGTGGCTGGACAGGATCCGCGGGGTGTCGCGGAACCACTCGCAGTACCGGGCCCCCTGGCCGGAGACCCGGGTGAGCTGCTCCGCCGATCGAGCGTCGACGGGAGCGCCCGTCGAGGGCGACACGACGGCCAGCAGGTAGGCGTAGTCCGGGTGGTCGGGGAACGCGTGGAGACCTTCGCCGAGCATCGTCATGGCCTCGTCGGTGCGGCCCAGCTCGAACAGGGTCAGGCCGATCCAGCGACCCACCGCTCCGCGCACCGATCTGCGCTCGTCGGTGTCCCAGGTCCTCAGGAAGTGCTCCAGCGCCCGGCTCATGTCCTCGCGGACGAAGGCGTCGATGCCCGCTTGGTGCGGCAGGCCCGCCGGCGGCTCGAGCGTGGTGTGCAGGGCGTGGACGCGGACCTCCCCGCGACCCCCTGCCCGTGAACCGGCCACGACCTGCCACTGGACCAGTTCGTGCCCCGGGAAGGCGGGGCGGCTGACGGGTGCCAGCAGCGAGCGGGCGCCGCTCCGGGCGAGGACGTGCTCGAGCAGCGCTGCGTCCTGCGGTGTGGCCGGGACCGTGCCGGTGTTGCGCCGGTCGTCCCAGGCGTCGCCCCAGGGGGCGTCACCTCCGGCCCCGGCGCCGCGGCCGGCGACCTCCCGGCAGAGCGCCTCCAGCTCGTCGACGATCGCGTCCCAGTTGAACCGCCGAGCGGTGCGCAGGCCGCCGTCCCGAAGGGCTTCGGCCGTACCGTCCTCGTCCAGCACCCGGGCGAGCGCCGCGTGCAGGGCCCGGACGTCCCGCACCGGGGCGAGCAGCAGGTTCTCCCCGTCCCGGGCGTACTCCAGGACCCCGGTGTTGTCGGTGGAGACCACGGGCGTGCCCGAGGCCATGGCCTCCAGCGGCGGGAGCGGGAACGACTCGTAGTGGGACGTGCACAGGTAGACCGCCGCATCGCGGTACAGCTCTGCCAGCACCTGCTGCGGAGGGGCCACGACCACCGTGCCGAAAGGTTCCAGGGGCGGCCGAGGTGTCACCCAGACGACCCGCACATCGGGGTGCGTGGTGGCCAGGGCGTCGGCCACGCGGCGGGCCTCGCCCATGCCCTTGAACTCGTTGCCGTCCCACCCGACGCAGAGCACGTAGCGGTCCCCGGGTGCGGGGGTCGTGCGCGGGTGGAAGACGGCCGGGTCGATCGCGTTGGGCAGCACCCCGGCCTCGACGCCGAAGCGCTCCCCGAGGATGCGCTGGACGCGTGTGCTGACGGTCACGTGGGCGTCCGCTGCCGCCATGTGCTTCTGCACCTTGGCGAAGGACGCGGGGGTGAGGTCCTCGAACAGGTGGGCGTCACCCTGCTCGAAGTGCAGCACGGGGGCGATGTGCGAGACGGCGGCCGACAGCACCTGGTCCCAGTAGCCGCAGGTGATCAGGTCGCAGGGCGGCACCGCGTCCGCGAGGTCGAGGCCGACCGGTACCTGTTCGAACCGGGCGGAGAGCGGGAACCAGCGAGGTGCGGGGTGGTGCGCCAGGACGACGACGTCGTGGCCGCGAGCGGCCAGGCGGTTGGCGTGCTCGAAGAGCACGCGCGCCCCGCCCCCCACGTCCGTCCGCGGCACCAGGACGGCGATGCGCAGCGGGCCGGTGACCGCCCGGGGGCGCACGCGCACCTGACCGACGGCCGTCTCGTCCGTCGGGCCGCTGCCGCTCAGCGAGCGCCCGGCGATCAGCTGCTCGCCGGGCGTCGGGAGACGCACGGTGGGACTGGTGGGGACCGAGTGGTGCACGGGTCGAGTATTGCCCTCTTCTCACGTTCCGTCGACCTATTGTAACGATCAGTCATCAAGTCCTCAGGAGGTTCGCGGGCTGACGCTCACCGCACCGCCTCCTGGGGCATCGACGGTCACCCCCCACCCCCGACGCTCGACCCGGTGTCCCGTGCGGTGCCCGTCGAGCGACCCCGTCTGCTGCGTCGCTGGTGTCAACACCGTGTAAAGACCCCGCGTGGCGCGTAACCCTTCTACGCTCCCCGCCGATGCTGTCGATGACGACGCCACCGCCGCCCGAGGAGCCACCGTGTCGAGCACCCGCCCCCGCCCCCGTCTGGCCGCCTGCCTGGTCCTGCACGGCGCGGCGTCACCGCCCGCCCTGGACGCCGACCTGCGCGACCTGGTCGGCGTCGCCGACGAGGTCGTCGTCTACGACACCGCCGACCACCTCGCGCCCGGCACGGCCGCCTTCGAGGCGACGCTGCACCCGGCGGTGACCGTGGTCAGCGGCTTCTGGGCCGACGACCGGGCGCGGGCCAAGCAGGCGGCGCTCGCGCACGTGGAGGCGGACTGGGCGCTGTGCGTGCTGCCGGGGGAGAAGGTGCGCGTGGACGGCGAGGAGCTGCGCGAGCTGCTGCACGTGGCCGGGGACGTGCCGGCGATGTCGGTGCGGGTGGACGACGTGGTGCGCGGCACGCACCGCTCGGCGCGGCTGCTGCACAAGGCCGTGCCCGGCCCGGTCTGCCCGCCCGCGGACACGCTCACGGAGGTGCCCAGCCGGCTGCTGACCGTGGAGCAGCCCGTGGCCACCACCGCCAGCGTGCCGCGCCAGCGCGGGGTCTTCGACCGCGTCTGACGAGCGGCGCTGACGACCCGGCCCGTCCACGAGGCCGTCGACGAGGCCGTCGACGAGGCCGTCGACGAGGCCGTCGACGAGGCCGTCGACGAGGTTCCGGTGCGCGGGGGGCTCAGCCCCCGGACAGCGAGAAGTGCTGGTAGTCCTTCAGCGTGCGCCAGGTGCCGCCCCAGCTGAAGCCGCGGGCGGCGAACGCCTCCACGACGGGGTCCCCGGCGAGCACCCGGCCCGGCGCGGGCGTGCGCTCCAGGTGGGCCCGGCCGGCCTCGGGCAGCACGGTGGTGCCCCGCACGTAGGGGTTCTGCACGGGGTCGAGGTCGATGGCGGTGCCGTAGGAGTGCTCGGAGAAGCCGGTGCCGCCGGTGGTGGCGCGGCAGTTGAACGCCGAGGTGTTGTTCGCGGCCATCGAGGCGTCGTCGGAGCCGCCGTACGCCTCCACCGGCTCGATGCGCTCCACGGGGAAGCGCTGCGCGTACAGGTCGCGGAAGACGTCGGCGACGGCCTGGGCGACGTCGTCGCGCACGACGAGCCGGCCGGTGCGCGGGGTGCCGGTGAAGTCCAGGTGGGTGACGGTCACCGCCCGCAGCCGCTCCGGCGGCAGGGGGCAGCCGGGCCGCCACGACGCCCACAGCTCCGCCGCCCCCACCGGCGCGATCGAGGACGCGTACGGCCTGCCGGTCAACACCGGGGTGGGGGCCACCGCCCGGGCGCGGGGGCTGAGC
>NZ_JAAALM010000278.1 GCF_009906395.1 Kineococcus indalonis | reverse complement strand
CCAGTACACCGGCCCGAACGTGAAGGCCAGCACCGCGCACCCGGCCCCCAGCGCCACCGCCAGCGCCTGCAGCAGCGGCAGGAAGGCGTACGAGGCCGCGCCGAAGCTGAGGAAGGCCGCCCAGGAGTACATGACGAGCACCGCCACCCGGTGCGAGTGCCCCATCTGCAGGAGCCGGTGGTGCAGGTGCTTCTTGTCCGGGTGCCAGAACGCCTTGCCGGCGCGGGTGCGGCGCACCACGGCCAGCAGCATGTCCCCCAGCGGCACCAGCAGCACCGCCACCGGCAGCAGCAGCGGGAAGAAGGCCGGGGCGATCTCCTCGTCGGCGACCGTCTCCGGGTCCACGGTGCTCGTGGCGGCGATGGTCGCGGTGGCCAGCAGCAGCCCCAGCAGCATCGAGCCGGAGTCGCCCATGAAGATGCGCGCCGGGTGCGAGTTGTGCGGCAGGAAGCCCACGCAGCAGCCCACGGTGGTGGCCGCCACCAGCGTGGCCAGCGAGGAGAAGTCGTCGGGGAACTGGCCGCGCTGCAGCGCGTACGAGTAGAGGAAGAAGGCCACCGAGCCGATCCCGACGATGCCGGCGGCCAGGCCGTCCAGACCGTCCACGAAGTTCACGGCGTTCACCGAGACGAGCACCACGAGGATCGTGATCGCCATCATCGTCGGCGCCGACAGCAGGGTGACGCCGCCGATGGGCAGCTGCAGCAGGCTGATGCCCTGCCATCCCATGACGCCCGCCGCGAGGACCTGCCCGGCCAGCTTGGTGACCGCGTCCAGCTGCACGATGTCGTCGGCCACCCCCACCGCGCAGACGATCGCCGCCCCCACCAGCACCCACTGCGGGCCCGGGGAGGCGTCGAACACCCGCGAGGTGAACGGGATGCGGCTGGCCACGAGCAGCGCGGCCCCCAGGCCCAGCAGCATGGCCACCCCGCCCATGCGCGGCACCGGCACCGAGTGCACGTCCCGCTCGCGCAGCGGGGTGATCGCGCCGACGCGCTGCGCCAGGCGGCGCACCAGGGGCGTGGTCAGGTAGGTGACGGCCGCGGCCACCACCAGCACCAGCAGGTACGCCCGCACGCGCCTCAGCCCCCCGGGGAGGTCTCGGCCCGCTCGGCCCCGGCGTCCGGCTCGCGCTGCGCCCCGGCGCCCGGCGCCGGCTCGGCACCCTGCTCGGCACCCGGCTCGGCACCCGGCTCGCGCTCCGGCTCCGGGTCGTACCAGCCCTTGGGCACGGCCCGGCGCAGCTCCGCCTCGCTGAGGGCGCCCACCCGCAGCACGCGCAGGGGCCCGTCGGAGGCGTCGACGATGGTGGAGGGCGCGCCCTTCGGGCTGGGCCCGCCGTCGAGGTAGACGCGCACCGACCCCGCGAGCTGGTCCACCGCCTGCTGCACGGTCGTCGCGGCGGGGCGGCCGGAGAGGTTCGCGCTGGAGACCGCCATCGGCCCGGTGCGCTTGAGCAGCTCCAGCGCCACCGGGTGCAGCGGCATGCGCAGCGCCACGGTGCCGTGGGTGTCGCCCAGGTCCCACGTCAGCGACGGCTGCGCGCGGCACACGATGGTCAGCGCGCCGGGCCAGAAGGCGTCCATGAGCTCGCGCACGGCGAAGGGCACGGCGGAGGCCAGCCCGTCCACGGTGCGCACCTCCGGCACGAGCACCGGCGGCGGCATGTCGCGCCCGCGGCCCTTGGCCTCCAGCAGCTTGCGCACGGCCGCGGGCGAGAAGGCGTCGGCGCCGATGCCGTAGACGGTGTCGGTGGGCAGCACGACGACCTCGCCGCGCTTGACGGCGCTCTCCGCCGCGGCCAGGCCTCGCTCGCGCACCACCGGGTCGGCGCAGTCGAAAGGGGGTCTCACAGGGGCGAGTGTCCCACCGCCGCCGCGCGGCGCCGGGCGGGGCACTCCCCCGGCGCGCCCTCAGGCCCGCCGGGCGCTGGTGCAGCGCGGGCGGCCGGTGAGGTCCCGGTGCCCGGCCACCTCCCGCCAGGCGGGCCCGGCCAGCATCCGGCGCGCGCCGGCCTCCTGGACCTCGGCGTGCTCGACGACGACCAGGCCGCCGGGGCGCAGCAGCCGGGCGGCGGAGGCCACCACGCGCCGGGGCACCTCCAGGCCGTCCTCGCCGCGGCCGTACAGCGCCAGCTCGGGGTCGTGGCGGGCGACCTCCACCTCCTGGGGCACCGCGCCCGGCGGCACGTACGGCGGGTTGCTGACGACGACGTCGACGGCGCCGTCCAGGTCGCCGAACGCGGTGGCGGCGTCACCCAGGCGCAGGTCCAGCGCGGGCGCCAGCTCCTCCACGTTGCGCCGCGCCCACGCGTGCGCCATCGGGTCCAGCTCCACGGCGTGCACACGGGCGGCGGGCACCTCGGTGGCCACCGCCAGGGCGATCGCGCCGGAGCCGGTGCACAGGTCCACCACGACCGGTGCGGCGCCGGCGGCGGCGAGGCGCGCAGCCTCCTCGACGGCGAGCTGGGCGACGACCTCGGTCTCCGGCCGCGGCACGAACACCCCCGGCCCCACCGCCAGCTCCAGCGAGCGGAACGGGGCCCGGCCGGTCAGGTGCTGCAGCGGCACCCGCTCGGCGCGCTGGTCGACCAGGGCGGCGAAGCGCTCCGCGGGGCCCTCCTCGACCGCCGAGCCGAGGGCGGCGAGCACGGCCAGGCGGGAGCGCTGCACGCCCAGGGCGTGCGAGAGCAGCACCTCGGCGTCCACGCGGGGGCTGGGCACCCCCGCGTCGGCGAGGCGGGCCGCCGCCGCGTCGAGGAGTTCCCGGACCGTCCGTCCCGCTGCCGCCAGCACGCCCGCGACCCTGCCACGCCGCCGCGGCGCTCAGGCGCCCGGGTCCTCCCCCAGGAGCAGGCGCAGCGCCGCGGTCTGGGTGGCCGGCTCGGCGCCCGGCCCCGTGGGGGCGGTCACCGCCACCCAGCGCCCGGTGGCCGGCTCGCACCACACCGAGGCCTGCGCGCCGTAGGTGGCGCCGTTGACGCCCACCACCGTGCGCCCGTCGAGGCTGGCGGTGAGCCAGCCCCAGCCGGTGCGCGCCCCGTCGGCGTCGACCCTGGGCTCCAGGGCGGCGGCGCCGGGGAGCTCGCCGCGCGCCGCGGCGGCCGCGAGCCGGCCGAGGTCCTCGGCGGTGGAGAACACGCCCGTGCCGGCCGGGGCGCTGCCGGCCGACAGCCACGGCCGGGTGGCGCGCCCGTCGGGGGCGACCTCGTGGGCGCGCCCGGCCGGCAGCGGCGCGGGCAGCGCGGCGGTGGCCGCCATGCCCAGCGGTCGCAGGACGCGCTCGTGCAGCAGCTGCGGGTAGGGGGTGCCGGCGCGCACGGCGAGGGCCTGCCCCAGCAGCGCGTACCCGAGGTTGGAGTACGAGTGGGCGCCGCGCTCGGTGCGCAGCGGGGTGGACCCGGCGTCGGCGAGCAGGGAGCCCGGCGTGTCCCACGCGTAGGGGTTGCCCAGGGTGCGGTCGGTGAGCAGCGCGCGCAGCTGGGCGCGGGTGCTCAGGCGCGGCAGGCCGGAGGTGTGGGTGGCGAGCTCGCCCAGCGTGGTGCGGCCCAGCTCCGCCGGCAGCTCCCGGCCGGTGTGGACCTCGGCGAGGGTGGTGCGCTCGGTGACCTCGCCGCGGGCCACGGCCTCGGCCAGCAGCAGGCCCGTCACCGCCTTGGTCACCGAGCCGACCTCCTGGGGGGTGGCGGGGGTCACGGCGATCACCTCAGTCCGGCGGCGGCGAGCAGGGTCAGCAGCGGCACCACGCGCACGGCCGGGACCTCGTAGACCCCCCGGCCGGACGTGGCGAGCCAGCCCTCGGCGACGAGCTGGCGCAGGTGGTGGTAGAGCTGCCCGGAGGTGCCCAGGCCCTCGGACAGCTCGGGGACGGTGCGCCGCCCGTGCAGCACCTTGTGCACGAGCTGCAGGCGCACGGGGTGGGCCAGGGCGGACAGCGCGGCGACCGCGCCGGTGAGGTCGGCCTCGAGCATGGGCTCGACCTCGACGCCCTCCTGCCACTCGCAGCGCCGGCCGCCGGGTAGGGTGACGGTGCCGGCGAAGAGCACCTGCGAGCGGCCCTGCGCGCGCTCGCGCAGGCCGCGCAGGGCCCAGAACTCGTCGCGCCGGTCGGGGTGCTCGCCGTCGGCGACGCGGGCCTCCAGGGCCGCGAGCCGCTTCTCGAGCAGGTCCCAGCGTTCCTCGTCCACACCTCGATGCTACGGATACCCGTAGTTCGTGCAACAGAGACGTGGGACATCGGGACCTGCGACGGATCGTGCCGAGGTGACGCCCCGGTGGCGACGCGCCGCTCGCGGGCGGCGACGGGTCAGGCGGGGGTGGCGCCGGCCAGCTGGGCCGCCTCGTCGGCGTCGACGGCGGACTGGATCACCGGGTCCAGGTCGCCGTCGAGCACGGCGTCGAGGTTGTACGCCTTGAAGCCCGTGCGGTGGTCGGCGATGCGGTTCTCGCCGAAGTTGTAGGTGCGGATGCGCTCGGAGCGGTCCACCGTGCGCACCTGCGAGCGCCGCGCCGCGGACGCCTCCGCGGCGGCGGCCTCCTGCGCGGCCGCGTGCAGGCGCGCGCGCAGGATGCGCAGGGCCTGCTCGCGGTTCTGCAGCTGCGACTTCTCGTTCTGGCAGCTCACCACGATGCCGGTGGGCAGGTGCGTGATGCGCACCGCGGAGTCGGTGGTGTTCACGCTCTGCCCGCCGGGCCCCGAGGAGCGGAAGACGTCCACGCGCAGGTCGCTGGGGTCCAGGTGCACCTCGACCTCCTCGGCCTCCGGCACCACGAGCACGCCGGCGGCGGAGGTGTGGATGCGCCCGGCGGACTCCGTGACGGGCACGCGCTGCACGCGGTGCACGCCGCCCTCGTACTTCAGCCGGCTCCAGACCCCCTCGGCGGCCGCGCCGCGGGTCTTCACCGCCACCGAGACGTCCTTGTAGCCGCCCAGGTCGCTGGGGGTGGAGCCCAGCAGCTCGGTGGTCCAGCCGCGGCGCTCGGCGTAGCGCAGGTACATGCGCAGCAGGTCCCCGGCGAAGAGGGCGGACTCCTCGCCGCCCTCCCCCGCCTTGATCTCCAGGATCACGTCGCGGGAGTCGTCCGGGTCGCGCGGCAGCAGCAGCCGGCGCAGCTTCTCCGCGGCCTCGTCGGCGGCCCGCTCCAGCGCGGGCAGCTCGGTGGCGAAGGAGTCGTCCTCGGCGGCCAGCTCGCGCGCCGCGCCGGCGTCGTCGACGGCGGCGCGCCAGGCGGCGTGGGCCTCGGCGACCGCGCCCAGCTCGGCGTAGCGCCGGCCCAGCGAGCGGGCCAGGGCGGCGTCGGCGTGCACCGCGGGGTCGGCCAGCCTGCGCTCGAGCTCGGCGTGCTCGTCGAGCAGCGGCTGGACGGACTCGAACACGGCGGGGCCTTCCGGGAGGGCGGGTGC
>NZ_JAAALM010000277.1 GCF_009906395.1 Kineococcus indalonis | reverse complement strand
CCCGCACGCGCACCTCCCCCGGCCCGGGGAACACCGCGGTGCGGACGGCGGTTCGCCCCGGCGTGAAGGCGATCGTCCACAGCGAGACCGGCGGCACCGGCGTCCTGCGCCTGGTGCAGCGCGAGGTGCCCGAGCCCGGACCGGGGGAGGTGCGCGTGCGGGTGGCGGTGTCCGGGGTCAACCCGACGGACTGGAAGCGCCGCAGCGGCGCCACCGCCGCCGGCCCCGCCGGCGAGGTCGTGCCCCACCAGGACGGCGCCGGCACCGTCGACGCCGTCGGGGAGGGCGTCGACGGCCTGGCGGTGGGGGACCGGGTGTGGACGTACCTGTCCGCGCACCAGCGGCCCACCGGCACCGCCCAGGAGGCCACCGTGCTGCCCGCCGAGCGCGTCGTCCCGCTGCCCGCCGGCGCCTCCTTCGACGTCGGCGCCAGCCTGGGCGTGCCCGCCGTCACCGCGCACCGCGCCCTCACCGTCGCCGAGGACGGCCCGCGCCGACTGGCCCCCGGCGCGCTGGCCGGCACCACCGTCCTGGTCGCCGGCGGCGCCGGGGCCGTCGGGCACGCCGCCGTCCAGCTCGCCCGCTGGGCCGGCGCCACCGTGGTCGCCACCGTCAGCGGGCCCGCCAAGGCCCGCCTGGCCACCGCCGCCGGCGCCCACCACGTCGTGGACTACCGCGACGCCGACGCCGCCGAGCAGGTGCGCCGCGTGGCCCCGCGGGGCGTGGACGTCGTCGTGGAGGTCGCGCTGGCCGCCAACGTGGAGCTGGACCTGGCCGTGCTGCGCCCGCTGGGCACCATCGCCTCGTACGCGAACGAGGGCGGCGACGCGGTGACCCTGGACGTGCGCCGCAACATGGCGCTGAACACCCGCTTCCAGTTCGTGCTGCTCTACACCCTCGGGCGGCCGGCGCTGACCGCGGCCGCGCAGGACGTCACCGCCGCCGTGCGCGACGGCGCGATGGGCGTGGGCGAGGAGCACGGCCTGCCGCTGGTGCGCTTCCCGCTGGAGCGCACCGCCGACGCGCACGCCGCCGTGGAGGCCGGCACCGTCGGCAAGGTCCTGGTGGACGTGGACGTGGACGTGGACGTGGACGTGGACGTCGCGGCGCCCGGGGCGGGCGGGTGAGCGCCCCCGCGTTCGCCGACCTCCTCCGGCGCGCCCTCGACCTGCCCGGCCGGCGGGTGCTGCTGGGCCTGGCCGGCGCGCCGGGAGCGGGCAAGACCACCCTCGCGCGCGCCCTCGTGGACGCCGTGCGCGAGGCCGCCGGCGACGAGCTGGCCGCCGCGCACGTGCCCATGGACGGCTTCCACCTGGCCGACGTGGAGCTGGAGCGCCTCGGGCGCCGGGAGCGCAAGGGCGCACCCGACACCTTCGACGCCGCCGGGTACGCGGCGCTGCTGCGGCGGCTGCGCGAGCAGGGCCCCGAGGACGACGTGGTCTACGCGCCCGCCTTCGACCGCGAGATCGAGCAGCCCGTCGCCGGCAGCGTGCCCGTGGCCGCCGGCACCCGCCTCGTGGTCAGCGAGGGCAACTACCTGCTGCTGGCCGAGGGGGCGTGGCAGGGGGTGCGGACGGGCTTCGACGAGGTGTGGTTCGTCGGGGCCGGCTCCGGCGAGCGCACCGGGCGCCTGGTGCGCCGCCACGTGCGCTTCGGCAAGGACCCCGCCGCCGCGCAGGCGTGGGTGCGCCGCGTCGACGAGCGCAACGCGGCCCTGGTGGAGGCGACGGCGGCGCGCGCGGACCTGCTCGTGCCCGGCGACCTCCTCCTGCCCGCGCCCGGGGGAGGATGAGCCGGTGCCGCCCCGCGTGCCCGTCGTCGTCCTCGCCGGCTTCCTCGGCGCGGGCAAGACGACCGTGCTGAACCAGCTGCTGGGCTCGGCCGCCGAGGTGCGCCTGGGGGTGGTCGTCGACGACTTCGGCGCCATCGGCGTGGACGCGCTGCTGGTCTCCGGCCTGGCCGAGGAGACCGTCTCGCTGGAGGACGGCTGCCTGTGCTGCAGCACGGAGGACGGCGGCGTGGAGGAGCTGCTGGTGCGCCTGGTCGCCCCGCGCGGCGGGGAGGGCCTGGACGCGGTGCTCATCGAGGCCAGCGGCCTGGCCGAGCCCGCCGCCATGGTGCGCCGCGTGCTGCTCAGCCGGGTGGAGGGCGTCGAGTACGGCGGGCTCGTCGTGGCCGTCGACGCCGTGGAGTTCGAGGCGACCCGCCTGCGCCACCCCGTGCTCGACGACCACGTCGCCATGGCCGACGTGGTGCTGCTGACGAAGACGGACCTGGTGGGCGCGCAGGAGCTGGCGCGGGTCGCCGCCCGCTGCCGCGAGCTGAACCCGTGGGCGCCGGTGGTTCCGGCCGCCCGCGGCCGGGTGGACGCGCGGCTGCTCTTCGACGAGCGCCCCGCGGTGCAGCGCCGGCCGGCGCTGGGCGAGGCGGTCGACGAGGCCCACGAGGAGCACCTGCACACCCTCTACGACGCGGTGGAGTTCACCTCCGACGAGCCGCTGGACCCGCGCGCCTTCGTGCGCTTCCTGCGCTCGCGCCCCTCGGGGGTGTTCCGGGTGAAGGGGTTCGTGCGCTTCGCCGTGCCCGGGCACGGGCAGCGGTTCGTCCTGCACACCGTGGGAGCCGCGGTGCGCTTCGAGCGCACCGGCTGGCCGCGCGGGTCGATCCGGCGCACCGAGCTCGTCCTCGTCGGCGCCGGCATCGACGCCCCGGCCCTGCTGGCCGGGTTGCGCGCCTGCGTCGCGTCCGGCCCCGTGCAGGACGGGGAGATGGCCATGACGGGCGTGCTGCGCGACACCGAGGGCCTGGACGTGGACGGGCCGCAGGACCCGCGGGGCCCCGCCGAGCCGCCCGGCCCCTGACGCCGGCCCCTGACGCCGGCCCCTGCACCGGCCTGGTCGCCTACCCGCTCACGCCCTTCGACGCCTCCGGCGCCGTGCACCTGCCCGCGCTGGGCGAGCTGGTCGTGCGGCACGTCGGCGCGGTGGCCGCCGCCGTCGACGTGCCGCTGCCGGTGCTGCGGCGCCTGGCCGACGCCGGCGCGGCCGCCCTGCTGCCGGGCCCGCACGCGCGGCCGCGCGCGGCGCCCTCAGAAGCGGAACGGGATCGGGATCGGCCCGCAGCAGCACACCCCGCGCACGTCGGTGGCCATGAGCAGCGAGGCCGCCCGGTAGCAGGCCAGGAAGCGCACCGCGCTGGGCACCGCCCCGCCGAGCACGCCGCGCCGGCGCACGAGGTCGCGCACGGCCCCCGAGCAGGAGTCGCCCCCGTGCGCGAGGCGGTGCGCGCACGAGAACCGCTTCCGCGGGGAGATGCGTCGCTGGTAGGCGCCGCAGAGGGCGTCGAACGCGCGGGCCGCTGGGCTCGTCATGCCCCCGACGCTAGGGGTGCCGCGCCGATCCCGCCCGGCCGGGCGCGGTGAGTCCCCCGGGCCCGCCCGGTCCACCCCGCGACGGACGGTCGGGCGACGGGAAAGGAGGGGCGCCGTGTCGGAGGCGTTCCCTAAGGTCGGGTCCATGGCAGCGACGAGCACGGCCCCCGCGCGAGCGGGTTCCCCGGCGGTCGAAGCACGGGGACTGGTGAAGAGGTACGGCGACGTCACCGCGGTGGCGGGCGTCGATCTGACGGTGCCGGCGGGCACCGTCCTGGCCCTGCTGGGCCCGAACGGCGCGGGCAAGACGACGACGGTGCGGATGCTCACGACGCTGCTGGTCCCCGACGAGGGCAGTGCGACGGTGGCGGGCGTGGACGTCCTGGCCGACCCGCGCGAGGTGCGCCGGCGCATCGGCCTGTCCGGCCAGTACGCCGCGGTGGACGAGAACCTCACCGGGTTCGAGAACCTGGACATGGTGGGGCGCCTGTACCACCTGGGGCGCAAGCGCTCCAAGGAGCGCGCCTGGGAGCTGCTGGAGCAGTTCGACCTGACCGACGCCGCCAAGCGGGTGGCCAAGACGTACTCCGGCGGCATGCGGCGCCGGCTGGACCTGGCGGGGGCGCTGGTGGCCGAGCCGCCCGTGCTCTTCCTGGACGAGCCGACCACCGGGCTGGACCCGCGCAGCCGCAACGACATGTGGGACCTGCTGACGCGGATGGTCGGCGGCGGCACCACGCTGCTGCTGACCACCCAGTACCTGGAGGAGGCCGAGCGGCTGGCCGACGAGGTCGTCGTCATCGACCACGGCCGGGTCATCGCCCGCGGCACCGCCGACGACCTGAAGACCCAGGTGGGCGGGCAGCGCGTGGAGGTCGTCGTGGCCTCCGACGGCGACGTGGACACCGCCGTCGCCGTCCTGCACGAGGTGGCCGTCGGCGAGCTGCAGGTGGAGCGCCGGGCGCGGCGGGTCACCGCGCCGGTGACCTCGGGCACCCGGGTCCTGGTGGAGGTCCTGCGGCGCCTGGAGGAGGTGGGCGTCGTCCCGCTGGACGCCGGCCTGCGCCGGCCCACCCTGGACGACGTCTTCCTGACCCTGACGGGCAAGCCGGCCGAGGAGGTCGCCGGCGAGGAGCCGGAGGCCGCGGAGCAGGAGGTGCGCTCGTGAGCGCCGTGGGGATGGTCGTCGCCGACGGGTCGGTGATCGCCAAGCGGAACCTGCTGAAGATCACCCGGATCCCCGACCTGCTGGTCGGGACCCTGATCTCGCCCATCATGTTCATCCTGCTCTTCGGCTACGTCTTCGGCGGCGCCATCGGGGTCAACGGGGGGAACTACCGCGAGTTCCTCGTGCCGGGCATCTTCGCCCAGACCGTCATCTTCGGCGCCACCATCACCGGCGCCGGGATCGCCGACGACATGCAGAAGGGCATCATCGAGCGGTTCCGCTCGCTGCCGATGGCGCAGTCCTCGGTGCTCGCCGGCCGCACCGCCTCCGACGTCGTCCTCAACGTCATCGTCACCGTCATCATGTCGCTGACCGGCCTGCTCATCGGCTGGCGGATCCGCACCTCGTTCCTCGACGCGGTCGTGGGTTTCGCGCTGCTGCTGCTGTTCGCCTACGCGGTCTCCTGGGTGATGGGCCTGCTGGGCCTGCTCATCCGCACCCCCGAGGCGTTCAACAACCTGACGTTCCTGACGATCTTCCCGCTGACGTTCATCACCAACGCCTTCGTGCCGCTGGAGACCTTCCCCGGCCCGCTGAAGGTGATCGCCCAGTGGAACCCGGTCTCCACGCTCGTGCAGGCGGCCCGGGAGCGCTTCGGCAACGTCCCGCCGGGCACCGAGCTGGGCACCTGGTCCCTGCAGAACTCCGAGCTCTACACGCTGCTGTGGATCATCGTGGTCCTCGTGGTGTTCGTGCCGCTGGCCACCCGGCAGTACCGGCGGGCCGCCGCCCGCTGAGGGCCCCGCCGACCCGACGGCCCCTCCCCGTGGTGCGGGGAGGGGCCGTCGTGCGCCCGGCCCCGTCCACCCC
>NZ_JAAALM010000276.1 GCF_009906395.1 Kineococcus indalonis | reverse complement strand
GCGCACCGCGCCCCTCCCGCGTCCCTCGTCCCGTCGTGCCGCCCTCCACCCGATCACCGATCGGCCCGGCGCGCCACCGCACGCGGGGCGCGCCCGACGGGCGCCGGCGCAGCGGGAGGGGTCGTGCGCCGCGTTCGAGCGCCTGGGCCACCGCGTGCGGGTGCTGCCGGGGTGCCCGGCCTGCCGGACGTGGTGCACGTCAACGAGGGCGAGGGCGACCTGCTCGTGGTGGGCGAGCACCTGCTGGCCGGGCACGGCTCCCGCACCGAGCTCGCCGCGCTGACCGTGCTGGACGAGGACCCGGCGCACCCGGACGTGGCCTGGCCAAGTGCTGCACGCTGGTGCTGCGGCGGCAGGCGCTCAGCCCTCGTCCGCGTCGTCGGGCCGCGCGGGTCCGGCGACGGCGTCCGGGCCGCCCTCCAGCAGCGCGCGGAAGCCGTCCTCGTCGAGGGTGCGCACGCCCAGCTGCTCGGCCTTGTCGGCCTTGGACCCCGGCGCCTCGCCGACGACGACGAAGGAGGTCTTCTTCGACACGCCGCTGGAGGCCTTCCCGCCGCGGGCCAGGATCGCCTCCCTGGCCTCGTCGCGGGTGAAGCCGCTCAGCGAGCCGGTGACCACGACGGTGAGCCCCTCCAGGGTGCGCGGGGTGGACTCGTCGCGCTCGTCCTCCATGCGCACCCCGGCCCGGCGCCACTTGTCCACGACGGCGCGGTGCCAGTCGACCTCGAGCCACTCGCGCACCGCCTCGGCGATGGTGGGGCCCACGCCCTCGGTGGCCGCGAGCTCCTCCAGGGAGGCGGCCTCGACCGCCTCGAACGAGCCGAACCGCCCGGCCAGGGCGCGCGCCGCCGTCGGGCCGACGTGCCGGATCGACAGGGCCACCAGCACCCGCCACAGCGGCTGCGACTTCGCCGCCTCCAGGTTCGCCAGCAGCCGGCGCCCGTTGGCCGAGAGGGTGCCGTTCTTGTTGGTGAACAGCGCCACCCGCAGCAGGTCGTCCTCGGTGAGGTCGAACAGGTCGCCCTCGTCGGCGACGACGCCGGCCTGCGGCAGCGCGGTGGCCGCCTCGTAGCCCAGGGCCTCCACGTCGAAGGCGCCGCGGCCGGCGACGTGGAAGATGCGCTCGCGCACCTGCGCGGGGCAGCTGCGCGCGTTGGGGCAGCGGATGTCGACGTCGTCGGCGCGCTCGCGGCGCAGCTCGGTGCCGCACTCGGGGCAGTGCGTGGGGAAGGCGAACTCGCGCTCGTCGCCGGTGCGCAGGTCCACCACCGGGCCGACGACCTCGGGGATGACGTCGCCGGCCTTGCGCACCACGACGGTGTCGCCGATGAGCACGCCCTTGCGCTTGACCTCGTCGGCGTTGTGCAGGGTGGACAGCTGCACGGTGGAACCGGCCACCTTGACCGGCTCCAGGAACGCGAACGGGGTGACCCGCCCGGTGCGCCCGACGTTGACGCGGATGTCGCGCAGCTTCGTGGTCACCTCCTCCGGCGGGTACTTGAAGGCGATGGCCCAGCGCGGCGCGCGGGAGGTGGCGCCCAGCCGGCGCTGCAGGGGCACCTGGTCGACCTTGACGACGACGCCGTCGATCTCGTGCTCGACGTCGTGGCGGTGCTCGCCGTAGTACCGGACGTACTCGGCGACCTCCGGCAGGGTGTCCACGACCCGCACCCGCGGGGAGGTGGGCAGGCCCCAGCGGGCCAGCTTGCCGTACGCCTGCGACTGCGTGTCGTTCTCCATGCCGCGCCGGGCGCCGACGCCGTGCACGAGCATCCGCAGCGGCCGCGAGGCGGTGACCCGGGGGTCCTTCTGGCGCAGCGAGCCGGCCGCGGCGTTGCGGGGGTTGGCGAAGGGCGCCTTGCCCGCGTCCATGATGCGGGCGTTGAGCTCCTCGAAGGCGGCGAGGGGGAAGAAGACCTCCCCGCGCACCTCCAGGAACTCCGGCACGTCCTCGCCGGTGAGCCGCTGCGGCACGTCGGCGATGGTGCGCACGTTCAGGGTGACGTCCTCGCCGGTGCGCCCGTCGCCGCGGGTGACCCCGCGCACCAGGCGCCCGCCCTCGTAGACCAGGTCGATGGCCAGGCCGTCGATCTTCGGCTCGCACAGGAACCGCGCCCCGGTGCCGACCTCCTTCTCCACGCGCGCCGCCCACGCGGCCAGCTCGTCGGTGGAGAAGGCGTTGTCCAGGCTGAGCATCCGCTCGGGGTGGTCCACGGCGGTGAACTCCGTGGAGAACGTCCCGCCCACCGTCTGCGTGGGCGAGCCCGGCGTGCGCAGCTGCGGGTGCTGCTCCTCCAGGGCGCGCAGCTCGCGCTCCAGCGCGTCGTACTCGCCGTCGCTGATCGGGGAGGCGTTGCGCACGTAGTAGGCGAAGCGGGCGGCCTCGATGCGCTGGACCAGCTCGTCCCAGCGGTGCCGCGCGGCGGCGGGGACGTCCCCGTGCAGCGGGTCCTCGTCGACGGTGCTCTCGGCGCTCTGGCTCACGCCCGCCATCCTGCCGCGCGGCTCGGACACGCGCCGGGCGAGGGGTGGCGCGGCCAGCACCGCGCGGGCACCCGCTGTTCACCCGGGCGCCCACCGCCGTCCCTCCGGCGGTCCGGTGCCCTGCCCTAGCGTCCCCGCCCGTGACCCCCCGCTCCCGGCGCAGCGCCGCCGCCCTCGTCCTCGCCGGTGCCGTGGCCGCCGGCGCCCTCGCCGGCACCACGGCCGCCTCCGCCCGCCCGGACCGGTTCGGCCACGACTTCCCCGCGCAGTCCGCGCGCCTGCTCGACCGGCACGTGCTGCCCGCGGCGACCTCCGGCGAGCCCGTCCCCAGCGGCGCGGCGATCGAGGGCGCCAACGGCGTCGCGGTGCCGTTCGCCGCCCAGCCCGTGCAGGGCTTCTCCGGCAACCTCGTGCAGCGCGACGGCAGCTGGCTGGTGCTCTCGGACAACGGCTACGGCGCGAAGTCGAACAGCGCGGACTTCCTGCTGGCCGTGCACCGCCTGCAGCCGGCCGACGACGGCTCGCTGGCCGTCGTGCCCGGCGGGTTCACCCTCTCCGACCCGCACGGGGAGGTGACCTGGCCGCTGACGCGCGAGGACCGGCGCCTGACCGGCGCGGACTTCGACCCCGAGTCCTTCCGGCAGGCCCCCGACGGCACGTTCTGGTTCGGCGAGGAGTTCGGCCCGTACCTGCTGCACACCGACGCCGCCGGCCGCCTGCTGGAGGCGCCGGTGCCGCTGCCGGGCGTGGCCTCGCCCAGCAACCCGACCCTGGGCGGCGCCGCGCCGACCCTGGGCGGCAGCAAGGGCTTCGAGGGCATGGCGATCTCGCGCGACGGCCGGTACCTGTTCCCGATGCTCGAGGGCCCCGTGGTCGGCGACGACCCGCAGGACCTGCGCGTGATGCGCTACGACACGCAGCAGCACCGCTACCGCGGCGAGGAGTTCACCTACCGCCTGGAGTCGCCGAAGAACGCCATCGGCGACTTCGCCCGGGTCGACGACCACCGGTTCCTGGTGCTGGAGCGCGACGGCGGGGAGGGCGCCACCGCGGTGTTCAAGGCCGTGTTCCTCGTGGACACCAGCCGCACCGACGCCTCGGGGCACCCGCTGAAGACCCAGCTGGTGAACCTCATGGCCGTGCCGGACCCCGACGGCGTGGCCCCGGAGCTGAGCGGCACCTCCGGCTACGTCACGTTCCCGTTCCAGACCATCGAGAGCATCGCCGTCACCGGCGAGCACACGATCCTCGTGGGCAACGACAACAACTTCCCGTTCTCCGCCGGGCGCACCCCCGGCGTGCCCGACGACGACGAGTTCCTCACCATCGAGGTGCAGGCGGACCTGCGCTGAGGCCGCTGCCCGTCTCCCCGCCCGGCGTCAGGAGGCCGCCGAGCCGGACGGGGAGCCGGTCGCCCGGCGCAGCACCGCGAACTCCAGGTCGTCGCGGCGCGGCACCCCGAAGCGCTCGTCGCCGTGCGGGAACGGGCGCCGCTCGCCGGTGGGGGTGAAACCGCGCCGCTCGTACCAGGCGATCAGGTCGGTGCGCTGGGCGATGACCGTCATCTCCAGCGCCGCCGCGCCCCAGCGGCGCACCGCCTCGGCGTCGGCGCGCTCGAGCACGCGGCGCCCGATGCCGGCGCCCTGCAGGTGCGGGCGCACCGCGAACGTGCCGAAGTAGGCGTCGTCCCCGGCCCGGCGCAGCTCGCAGCAGGCCACCAGCTGCGCGCCCGGGCCGCGCTCGGCGAGCAGCAGCACCGCCTCGGGGTCCTCCACGACCGCGCCGACGCCCGCGGCGTCGGTGCGCTGCCCGCCCAGCAGGTCCGCCTCGGTGGTCCAGCCGGCCCGGCTGGCCTCGCCGCGGTAGGCGGACTCCACGAGCTCCACCACCGCGGGCACGTCGGCCGGCCCGGCCTCCCGGAAGGACAGCGGCGCGCGCTCAGTCACCGGAGGCCTCCGCGAGCGCCGCGCCCGCCTCCCGCAGCCGGCGCAGCAGGGGCCGCAGCGCCGCCGGCGGCAGGTCCTGCAGCCCGCCGGCGGGGGTGAGCACCACGTCCACCAGCCCGGCGGCCGGCAGGCCCACCCGCCGCCACGGCCCGCGCACCGCGTCCACCAGCGCGGCCACCGGCGGCACCGGCGCCGCGGCCGGCAGCACCCCGGCCCACAGCCGCACCCCGTCCTCCACGGTGGCCGCCAGCGACTCCCAGGCGTGCGCGCCCAGGCCGCCCACGTCCAGGGCCACCCCGGCCGCGCCGACCTCGCGCACCAGCGCCAGCGGCGGCTCGTCGGGCGCCAGGCGCACCACCGGCTCGGCGCCGGCGGCGCGCACGGCCTCCACCACGGTGCGCAGGCCCGCGCGCACCTCGGCGCGGTCCACCGCCCGCAGGGTGCCGTAGCCGGACTGCGTGGGCAGCCGCCCGGCCAGCACGGCGGGCAGCGAGGGCTCCTCCAGCTGCACGACCGGCCGGGCGCCGGGCACCAGGCGGCGCAGGTCGGCGACGTGGGCCGCGACCCCCTCGGCGAGGGAGTCCACGACGTCGCGGCGCGCGCCGGGGTCGGAGGCGCTGCGCTCCCCGCGCGGCAGCTCCACCGCGGCGGCCAGCGACCACGGGCCCAGCACCGCCAGCACCAGCGGCCCGTCCCAGCCCTCGGCGGCCTCGGCGAGCTCGTCGAGGTCGGCGCGCAGGTGGGCGGCGGCGCGCGCGGCGTCGCGGCCGGGGGCGTCGGTGAAGCGCCAGCCGGAGGGCTGCAGGTCCACGGGCATGTCCACCAGCAGCGCGGCGGCCCGGCCGACGGCGTCCGCGCCGGGGCCGCGGGCGGGCAACTGCGGCAGGTGCGGCACGTGCGGGGGCTCGCCCAGCTCGCCCAGCACGGTGCGGGACGCCTCGCGCGGGTCGGTGCCCGGCAGGGCGACGGGGGCGCTCACCGCGCCGGGGG
>NZ_JAAALM010000275.1 GCF_009906395.1 Kineococcus indalonis | reverse complement strand
GGGGTGGCTCATGCGGCTCCTCCTGCGACCGGGGCGGTCGCGACCGTGGGGTGGGTGTTCAGGTGTCGGTGGGGCCGGGCAGCAGCCCGGCGGCGGCGAGGTCCGCGGCGATCGCGGCGACCTCGTCGGGCGTGGCCTCCAGCAGCGGCGGGCGCACCGCGCGGTGCGGCAGCGCGCCGGTCAGCTCCAGGGCCGCCTTGACGGCGACGACGCCCTGGGTGCGGGTCATGATCCCGCGCACGGCGGGCAGCAGCTGCGCGTGCACGGTGCGCGCGGTGAGCAGGTCGCCGGAGTCCACGGCGGCGACCATGCGCGCGTACTGCTCGCCGGCGACGTGGGCGACGACGCTGACGACGCCGGAGGCGCCGTGCGCCAGCAGCGCCAGGTTCAGCGCGTCCTCGCCGGAGTAGTACGCCAGGTCGGTGCGCGCCAGCACCCAGGAGGTGGCGGCGAGGTCGCCCTTGGCGTCCTTGACGGCCGTGATGCGCTCGTGCTCGGCCAGGCGCACCAGGGTCTCGGTCTCGATGGGCACCCCCGAGCGGCCGGGGATGTCGTAGAGCATCACCGGCAGGGCGGTGGCGTCCGCGACGGCGCGGAAGTGGTGCTCCAGCGCGGCCTGGGGGGGCTTGGAGTAGTAGGGGGTGACGACGAGCAGGCCGTGCGCGCCGGCCTTCTCGGCGGCCTGCGCCAGCTCCACGGTGTGCGCGGTGTCGTTCGTGCCCACCCCGGCCAGGACGTGCGCCCGGTCCCCCACGGCCTCCAGCACGGCGCGCAGCAGGCGGTCCTTCTCGGCGTCGGAGGTGGTCGGGGACTCCCCCGTGGTGCCGCTGACGACCAGGCCGTCGTGGCCCTGGGCGAGCAGCCGCTCGGCGAGCGCGGCGGCGCCCTCGACGTCCACGGCGCCGGAGGGGGTGAACGGGGTGACCATCGCGGACAGCACCGCCCCGAACGGGCGGGGAGGGCGCGCGGCGGTGGCGGTGGGCATGCAGGGAGGTTACCGCCGAGCGCCGACGCGCCCGGGGCGGGAGCCGCCCCGGCGGTCGCGGCGGGCCCGGCGGACGTGGGAGGACCCGGTCGCTGCCCGCTCGGGGGTCCGGGCAGCGACCGGGTCCGGGGGTGTCATCGCCGCGCCCCGCACGGGCGTTACACACCGCCCGGCGCGGGCGCCGTGCGGCGCGGGCCTCACGCCCCGAGCGGGGCCTCCCGCAGGACCTCCACGCGCACGCCCCCCTCGACGGCGCTCGCGCGCACGTGCGACAGCAGCGCCACGACGGCGTCGGCCTCCAGCGGCCCCTCCGGGTGGGTGGTGCGCACCGCCAGCGTGGCGCAGCCGGCGGCGCGGGCGGCGGCCAGGCCGGCCGGGGCGTCCTCCACGACCAGGCAGTCGGCGGGGTCCACGCCGAGGCGGCGCGCGCCCAGCAGGAAGCACTCGGGGTCGGGCTTGCCGCGGGAGACGTCGTCGTAGGTGACCAGCGCGGCGGGCTCGGGCAGCGCCGCGGCCCCGCGGCGCGCGTCGGCCAGGGCCCGGTCGCAGGAGGTGACCACGGCCCATCGCCCGGCGGGCACGGCGGCCAGCAGCTGCGGCACGCCGGGCAGCTGCACGACGCCGTCGACGTCGGCGACCTCCAGCTCGGTGATGCGCGCGGCGGCCCGCTCGGCGCGCTCGGCGCCCACGAGGTCGCGCACGATCTCGGCGGCGGGGCGGCCGTGCCCGTGGGCGGCCACCAGGGCCTCGCCGGTGACGCCGTGCTCGAGCGCCCAGGTGGTCCAGCAGCGGGCGATGGCGGCGGTGGAGTCCACCAGGGTGCCGTCCATGTCGAACAGCACGGCGGCGAAGGGGCGCTCGGGCAAGCTCACCGCAGCACCCTACGGGCCGCCGGCGCCTCCCCCGTCCGGGGCGTTCGGGGCCCGAAGCGGCCCCGAGCGCCGCGCGGGCGTGCCAAGGTGTGCCCCGGCCGGACGGCGGCCGGGACGGCCCTGGGGGGGACGTGGCGGAGGCAGCGGTGGGGACAGCGATGGGGACAGCGGTGGGGACGGCGGTGGGGCCGCGCGGGCGCGCGGCGGCGGACGGGCGCGCGCCCGCGGCGGGCGACGGGGGCACGCACGAGCTGCGGACCTCGATCGCCACGGTGTGCCTGGCGGGCACCCTGGACGAGAAGCTGCGCGCGGTGGCCGCGGCCGGCTTCGACGCCGTGGAGGTGTTCGAGCCGGACCTGCTGGCCAGCCCGGAGCGCCCGGCCGCGCTGCGCCGGCGGGTGGAGGACCTGGGGCTGTCGGTCTCGCTGTTCCAGCCGTTCCGCGACGTCGACGACGTCGACCCGGCGGCGGTGGCCCGCACCGCCCACCGGCTGCACCGCAAGTGCGAGCTGGCGCTGGAGCTGGGCACCGGCCTGGTGCTGGTGTGCTCGGCGGTGCACGCCGGCGCGGTGCGCGACGACGCGCTGCTGGCCGCGCAGCTGCACGCGGCGGCGGAGGTGGCCGCCTCGCACGGGGTGCGCCTGGCGTACGAGGCGCTGGCCTGGGGCGCGCACGTGTCGGACTACCGGCACGCCGCCCGGCTGGTGGCCGCCGCCGACCACCCGGCGCTGGGCAACTGCCTGGACTCCTTCCACGTGCTCTCGCGCGGCGACGACCCGGCGGACATCGCCGCCATCCCCGCGAAGGACGTGTTCTTCTACCAGATCGCCGACGCGCCGCGGCTGCCGATGGACGTGCTGCCGCTGAGCCGGCACCACCGCTGCTTCCCCGGCCAGGGCGAGTTCGACCTGGAGCGCTTCCACGCCGCCGTGGTCAGCAGCGGCTACCGCGGGCCGGTGTCGCTGGAGGTGTTCAACGACCTGTTCCGGCAGGCCGACCCGGCCGCCACGGCGGTGGACGCGATGCGCTCGCTGCGGCACCTGCGCGACCGCACGTTCCGGCACCGCCCGGGGCTGCCGCCGGCCTCGCCCTCGCCGTCGCTGCCGGAGCCGCCGGCGGTGCGCGAGTGGGCGTTCACGGAGGTGTCCGCCTCCCCGGCCACCGCGCCGGCGGTGACGGGGGTGCTCTCGCAGCTGGGGTTCTCGCGCACCGGCGAGCACCGCAGCGGGCCGGTGGAGCTGTGGTCCAACGGCGCCGCGCGGGTGGTGCTGAACCGCCGCCGCGAGGACGTGCGCGCGGAGGTCTCCGCGCTGGGCCTGGCGACGCCGCAGCCGCACGCCCTGCACGAGCGCGCGCGCACCCTGCTGGCGCCGGTGGTGAACCGGGCGGTGGGCCCCGGGGAGGCGGAGATCCCCTCGGTGCTGGCCCCGGACGGCACCTGGGTGCAGTTCTGCGGCGACGCGCCCGCGGGCGGCGGCTGGCTGGCGGACTTCACCCGGTGCGGGCCGGAGCCGGCGGGGGCGGCGCGCGAGCCGGTGCCGCTGGACGGCGTGGACCACGTGGTGCTGCCGCAGCCGTTCGCGGGCTTCGACGCGGCCACGCTGTTCCTGTCCTCGGTGCTGGGCCTGGAGGCGGAGCCGGTGTCGGTGGTGCCGGGCCCGGCGGGCCTGGTGCGCACCCGGACCCTGACCTCCCCGCACGGGCGGGTGCGCATCGCGGTGAGCGTGGCGCCGACGTCGTCGATCCTGCGGGGGCGGCCGGTGGGCGCCGGGCACGTGGCGTTCTCCACGCCGGACGCGCTGGCGGCGGCGGCGGCCTTCCGCCGCAACGGCGGCGAGCTGCTGCCGGTGCCGGCGAACTACTACGACGACCTCGAGGCCCGCTACGGCCTGGGGGCGGGGCTGCTGGCGAGCCTGCGGGAGAACGACGTCATGTACGACCGCGACGAGCACGGCGGCGAGCTGCTGCACTTCACCACCCGCTCGCTGAGCCGGGAGCTGTTCGTGGAGGTGCTGCAGCGCACCGGCGGGTACGGCGGCTACGGGGAGGTCAACGCCCCGGTGCGCCTGGCCGCGCAGAGCGCACCGCCCACCCCCTGAGGCCCCTGGCGGCGGGTCGCCGGCGGGGGCCCCTCAGGGCAGCAGGACCACGCGCCCGTGGCGGCCGGGGCGCTCGGCGGCCGCGGCGGCCGCGCGCACGTCGGCCAGCGGGTAGGCGCCGGCGATCGGCACGTGCAGCCGGCCGCCGGCCACGAGCTGGGCGAGCTCGGCGAGGACCTCGGCGCGGCGCGTGGCCGTGGGCGCGGGGGCGCCGCCGAACTCCACGGCAGCCTCGACCTCGACGGTGGAGACCGCGCGCTCGGGCGCCACGTCCAGCGCGCCGGTCAGCGGGGGCAGGTCCGCGCCGGTGGTGTCCACCAGGGCGTCGACGCGGGGCGTCAGCTCGCGCACGCGCCGGGCCAGCACCGCCGGGTCCGCGGCGGGCGCGACGGCGTCGCAGCCGTGCGCGTGCAGCCAGTCGTGGTGCTCGACGGCCGCGACGCCGACGACGCGCGCACCGCACAGGCGGGCCAGCTGCACCGCGAAGGAGCCGACGTCGGTGGTGGCCCCGTCGACGACGACGGCGTCGCCGTCGCGCACGCCCACCGCGCACACGCACGCGTGGGCGGCGACCCCGGCGACGTACAGGGAGCCGGCCACCTCCCAGGGCAGGTCGGCGGGCTTGCGGACCAGGTGGGTGCCGGGCACGACGACGGCCTCGGCGTGCGCGGCGCGCCGCTCGCTCCAGCCCAGGACCTCCTCGCCGACCTCGAAGGCGCCGCCAGGGCCGACGGCGGTGACCACGCCGGCGAACTCGGCGCCCTCGGAGCCGGGGAACGCGCCGGGGTACAGCTCGGCCAGCGCACCCTCGCGGGCGGCGGACTCCCCGGTGGTGATCCCCGCAGCGCGCACCGTCACGCGCACCTGCCCGGGCCCGGGGTCGGCCGCGGGCTCGTCGACGACGTGGAGGACGTCCGGACCGCCGAACCGCTCGAAGCGCACCACCCTGGTCACGACGACCTCCCCCGTGGCCGTCCCGCGCGCCCTGGCGCGCCCGGCCCGGCGGTCGAGGAGCCGGGCAGCCGGACCGTCGAGCACGGAGGAACGATGCGCATCGGGTACAAGCTGGCCACCGAGGCCTTCGACCCCAAGGAGATCATCCGGCAGGCCGTGGAGGCCGAGCGGGCCGGGTACGACTTCGTGGAGATGAGCGACCACTTCCACCCCTGGCTGGACGTGCAGGGGCACTCCGGGTTCACCTGGAGCCTGTTCGCGGCCATCGCGGCCAAGACGGAGCGGATCGGGCTGGTCACCGGCGTGACCTGCCCGTCGGTGCGCTACCACCCGGCGATCATCGCGCAGGCGGCGGCGACGATGCAGATCATCTCCGACGGCCGCTTCACCCTCGGCGTCGGCGCCGGCGAGCGGCTCAACGAGCACGTCGTGGGGCGCGGCTTCCCCGCCGTGGCCGAGCGGCACGAGCGCTTCCGCGAGGCGCTGGAGATCATCCGGCTGCTGTGGGAGGGCG
>NZ_JAAALM010000274.1 GCF_009906395.1 Kineococcus indalonis | reverse complement strand
CCCGCGGCCTGCGCGCCGCGCTGGCCGCGGCCGCCGTCGCCGTGCCGGCGCTCGCCGGCGCGACCCCGGCGCAGGCCGCCAGCCCGTACGAGCGCGGCCCGGCCCCCACCACCGCCAGCGTCGAGGCGGCCCGCGGCTCCTTCGCCGTCTCGCAGACCAGCGTCTCCAGCTTCTCCGCCACCGGTTTCGGCGGCGGCACGATCTACTACCCGACCACGACCACCGCCGGCACCTTCGGCGGCGTGGTGATCGCCCCGGGCTACACCGCCACCCAGTCGAGCATGGCGTGGTACGGCCCGCGCCTGGCCTCGCAGGGTTTCGTGGTGTTCACCATCGACACGAACTCCCGCTACGACCAGCCCTCCTCGCGCGGCGACCAGATCCGGGCGGCGCTGACCCACCTGACGACCCGCAGCACCGTGCGCACCCGCGTGGACGCCACCCGCCTGGCCGTCATGGGCCACTCCATGGGCGGCGGCGGCACGCTGGAGGCCGTCAAGGACAACCCGGCCATCAAGGCGGCCATCCCGCTGACGCCGTGGAACACCGACAAGACCTGGCCGGAGATCGGCACCCCCACGCTCATCATCGGCGCGCAGAACGACTCCGTGGCGCCGGTGACCTCGCACTCCGAGCCGTTCTACAACACCATCCCCACCGCCACCGACAAGGCGTACCTGGAGCTGCGCGGGGCCAGCCACTTCGCGCCGAACACCTCGGACACGACGATCGCGAAGTACAGCATCAGCTGGCTCAAGCGCTACGTGGACGAGGACACCCGCTACACGCAGTTCCTGTGCCCGGCGCCGACGACCACCCTGGCGATCAGCGAGTACCGCAGCACGAACTGCTCCTGAGGCGCTGAGCGCGGGCCGGCCGACCCCCTCCCGGCCGGCCCGCCGACGACACCCCGGCGCGGGCGCGGGAATGCCCCGCCCGCGCCGGTGGTTGCCCCGTGCGAGCGTCGCCCCGCACGGAGCGGCGCGCCGTGCCGTCGTGCGAGAGGTCGTCCCATGTCCCTGCCGCTGTCCGTCCTCGACCTGGCCCACATCGCCCCGGGGCAGTCGGCGGGCGAGAGCATCGCGGGCAGCGTGGCCCTGGCCCAGCAGGCGGAGCGGTACGGCTACCGGCGCGTCTGGTACGCCGAGCACCACAACATGGCGAGCATCGCCTCCTCCGCGCCCGCCGTGCTCATCGCGCACGTGGCCGCGCACACCAGCACCATCCGCCTGGGCGCCGGCGGGGTCATGCTGCCGAACCACTCGCCGCTGACCGTCGCCGAGCAGTTCGGCACCCTGGCCGCCCTGCACCCCGGGCGCATCGACCTCGGCCTGGGCCGCGCGCCCGGCTCGGACGAGAAGACCACCTACGCGCTGCGCCGCGACCCCTCCGCCGCGGAGGACTTCCCGCGCGACGTGCAGGAGCTGCGCGCCTACTTCGCCGGCGAGTCCCTGGTGCCCGGCGTGGACGCGGTGCCGGGCAAGGGCGCGCGCGTGCCGCTGTACGTGCTGGGTTCCTCGCTGTTCGGCGCCCGGCTGGCCGCCGCCCTGGGCCTGCCGTACGCGTTCGCCTCGCACTTCGCGCCGCAGGCGCTGGAGGCCGCGGTGGCCCTGTACCGCAGGGAGTTCCAGCCCTCCGAGGACCTCGACGCCCCGCACGTCATCGCCGGCGTGAACGTCGTCGCCGCCGACACCACCGAGACCGCGCGGGCCGCGTTCGAGCAGGTGCGCCGCGCGTTCGCGGTGAACCTCGTCGGGCGCGGGCGCACGTTCACCGAGGACGAGGTCGACCTGCTGATGTCCTCCGCGGCCGGGATGCACGTGCAGCAGATGCTGTCCTGCTCCGCCGTCGGCACCCCGGCCGAGGTGCGCGAGCAGGTCCAGGAGTTCCGCCGCCGCGCCGACGCCGACGAGCTCATCGTCGCCCACCAGGCCCGCGACACCGAGGAGCGCCTGCGCTCGGCCGCGCTGCTGGCCGAGGCCCTGGACGGCGCGCCCGTCGCCTGAGGCGGCCGCCGGGTCCCCGCCCGTCAGTCGAGCATCCGCGCCAGCAGGGCGTGGAACTCCTCGGGGTCCTTGGACAGCCACTCCTTGACGAGAGCGGTCTGCTCGTCGACGACGACCTCGTACCGGTCGCGCTCGACCCCGTCCAGGGTGGCCCGGGCCACGAGGGCGGGGTCGAGCTTGGTGAGGGGCAGGTCCGCAGCCATGTCGGTGTCGGCGACGCCGAGGTGGACCGAGAGCACCGAGGTGCCCTGGGCGGCCAGTTCGTGGCGCAGCGCGTTGCCCATGTTCCACAGCGCCGCCTTGCTGACGGCGTAGGCGGTGGCGCCCGGCAGCGCCGTCCAGGACGCCGCGGAGGCGATGTTGACGATCGTCCCCCCGCCGTTGGCGGCCAGGACGGGCGCGAAGGCGCGCACCACGGACAGCGTCCCCCACAGGTTGGTGTCCATCTCGCGGTGGGCCTGCTCGAGGTCGCCGAGCAGGGTGGCGCCGGTGGCGATGCCGGCGTTGTTGACGAGCAGGTCGACGTCGCCGGCCGCCCGCGCGGCCGCGGCGACGGAGGCGGTGTCGGTGATGTCGAGGGTGAGGGTCCTCACCCCGTCGAGGTCGATCGCCCCCGGGCGGCGGGCGGTCGCGTAGACCGTCGCCCCGCGTTCGGCGAGCTGGGCGGCGAGGTGCCGGCCGATGCCTCGGTTGGCCCCGGTGACGAGTGCAGTGGCTCCGTCGATCTCCATGGCGGGTACGCTAGAACCTGACACAGGTGTGAGGTTCAAGGGGGACGGGAGGTCGTCGTGCGCATCGGGGAACTCGCCCACCGCGCCGGGGTGAGCGTGCGCTCGCTGCGGTACTACGAGGAGCAGGGGCTCGTCCTGGCCGAACGCACCTCGGGGGGCCACCGCGAGTACGCCGACCCCGACGTCGCCCGGGTGCGGTTCGTGCAGCTGCTGTACTCGGCCGGGCTGCCCAGCCGGAAGATCCTGGAGATCCTGCCCTTCCTGGACACCGGGACGGCCACGCCCGCCATGCGCGCCCACCTCGACGACGAGCACCGCCGGATCGAGGCGCAGATCGAGGAGCTGACGCGGGCGCGCGACCGGCTGGCCGACCTGCGCGACATCGCCGCCCAGGCGGCGGCCGGCCGGCCGGCGTCCCAGTGCGCCGCCGCGGCGGCCACCTGCCTGGCGTGAAGCCCGGCAGGGTCGGGGGCCCCGGTCAGGCCGTGGCGCCGGCGGGGGCCCGCAGGGCGTCGCGCACCACGGGGAACAGGTCGCCCCAGCACCGGACGATCCTGCCGTCGGCGAACCGGTAGGTCACCAGCTCCTGGACGCGGATCCTGCGGCCGGTGGGCGCGGTGCCGCTGAAGGGCCCGGTGTGCGTGCCCTCGCCGGTCAGGCGGGCGGCGATCGTGTCCCCCTCGACCACCACCTCCTGCAGCTCCCAGCGGTAGTCGGGGAAACCCACCACCACGGCCCTGACCCCCTCGACGTAGGCGGCCAGCCCGTCGACGGGCGCGGACCCGCTGACCCGGTCGGAGACGAACTCGCCCAGGTCCTCGAAGCGGCGCTCGTTGCAGCAGGCCAGGTAGCGCTCGTACAGGGCGACGAGCTCGGCGCGTTCGGCTCCCACCCGACGATGCTCACACGTCCCCCGGTGCGCGGCCCGCCGGGACCGACCGGCACCCGTTCGCGCCCGGACCGCCGGCGGCAGGGGGCCGGTGGGGTGAGGGCCGCACCGGCCGCGGGCGCCGAGGCGTCACACTGTCGGCCATGGCGCGGCAACCCTGGTGGCGGGCGACGAGGACGCTGGAGCAGTCCAAGCGGTCCGGGCTCCTCTACGCGGCCCTGGCCGTGCTGGCGTGGACCCTGGCGCACGACGACACCACCCCCTTCACCTGGCTCCTCAAGATCACGTTCACGGTCGTGGCGCTCTACTTCCTCGCCGCCTGGTACGTGCGGCGCTCCCGCGAGCAGGGGGGCACCGACTAGCCCGCCCCGCCGCCACCGCGGACCCGGGGTGGCGGGCCCGGGGCGGGCGGTGAGTTCCCCGCCCGGCCCGGGTCGGCACACCCGTGACGACCTTCGCGCTGGTCCACGGCGCCGGCGACGGCCGCTGGGCCCGGCACTCCGCCGGCGGGTTCGTCGTGCCGCTGGCCGCCGAGCGCACCGGCGCGGTGCTGCAGGTCTTCGTGGCCGGCACGGTGCCGCGGCCCGGGGAGAGCCCGGACCGGCCCGGCCCCTAGGAGCCGATCTGCTCGCCGGTGGTGATGGCGCCGCCGCGCACCACGTACGTCCACACCGACGTCGACGTCGGCTCGCCGGTGTCCGTGAAGCCCCACTCCTTGCTGACGCCGTCGCCGGTGTAGGAGGCGACGAAGTCGCGCAGCTGCTCCCGCGTGGTGCGCCCGGCGTCCAAGCCGGCGAGCAGGATGTTCGCCGCGTCGAACGACTCCGCCGAGTACGTGCCGGGCTCCACGCCGAACTCCGCGAGGTAGTCCGCGGCGAACGTGCCGCCGCTCTCCTCCGGCGGCAGGCACGGGCAGGTGAGCACCACGCCCTCGGCGGCCGGCCCGGCGGTGTCCAGCAGGCCCTGGTCCTTGGCGGCGTCGTCGGTGACGAACAGCGCCTGCACGCCGTTGTCGCGCAGCTGGCGCACCAGCAGCCCCGCCTCGGCGTAGTAGCCGCCGAAGTACACCGCGTCCGCGCCGGAGGCGCGCACCGCGGACACCACCGCGGAGAAGTCCGTCTGCCCGGTCTGCACCGTCTCGCTGTCCACCACCGCGGCGCCCAGGCCCTCGCGCACCAGGTCCGCCAGGCCCTTGCCGTACTCGCTGGCGTCGTCCACGACGAACACCCGCTGCAGCCCGCGCTCGCGCAGGTACGTCACCGCCGCCGGGCCCTGCGTGGCGTCGTTGGACAGGGTGCGGAAGAAGTTCGTCCACCCGTTGGTCGTCAGCGCCGGGTTCGTGGCCGTGGACAGCCCCACCAGGTCGCCCTCGGCCATCACCGGGAAGGCCACCCGGGACTCCCCGGAGAACGACGGGCCCACCAGGCCCACGACCTCCTCGTCGCGCACGGCCTGCGCGGCCAGGCCGGTGGCCTGCTCCGGGGCGCCCTGGGAGTCGTACTCCTCCAGCCCCACCTCGCAGGCGCCCTCGCGCGCGTTGTGCTGGTCCACCGCGAGCTGCGCGGCGTTGCGGATGTTGCCGCCGAGGTTGGCGTAGGGGCCGGTGAGCGCGGCGAACACCCCGATGCTCAGGCCCTCGCAGGAGCCGGAGCCGGTGGAGGGGGCGGCGGGGCCCTGCGGCTCACCGCCCCCGGTGGTGCCGCCGCAGGCGGTGAGCAGCAGGGCCGCGGCCAGGCCGGCGGTCAGGGGCGCGGTGAGCCGGTGTGTGCTTCGCACGGCGGTGCTCCGGGGTCGGGGGTCGGGGAC
>NZ_JAAALM010000273.1 GCF_009906395.1 Kineococcus indalonis | reverse complement strand
CCACCGCTGCCGGGCGCTGCCCGCCCTCGACGACCGCCACGCCGCGCTCCCCCCGTCCGTGCCGGGCCCCCCGGCCCGCGCCGAGCCGCGAGGGTCGCACGGCGGTCCTGAGACGACGCTGAGCAGCGCGACGGCGCCGAGCGGCGGGGACGGCGCGGGCCGGCGGCTCCCCGGGCGGGGAGGCGCCGGCCCGTGCCGGTGGTGCCGGGGTCAGCTCCCGACGCGCTCCACGACCAGCTCGCGCACGCGCGCGGCGTCTGCCTTGCCGCGCATCTCCTTCATCACCGCGCCGATGAGGGCGCCGGCGGCCTGCGCCTTGCCGCCGCGGATCTTCTCCACCACGCCGGGGTTGGCGGCGATGGCGGCGTCCACCGCGGCCACCAGGGCGGACTCGTCGGAGACCACGGCCAGGCCGCGCGCCTGCACGACCTCGGCCGCCGAGCCCTCGCCGGCGAGCATGCCGTCCAGCGCCTCGCGCGCCAGGCGGTCGGTGAGGGTGCCGGCCTCCACCAGCG
This sequence comes from Kineococcus indalonis, assembly GCF_009906395.1. Classification (GTDB taxonomy): domain Bacteria; phylum Actinomycetota; class Actinomycetes; order Actinomycetales; family Kineococcaceae; genus Kineococcus; species Kineococcus indalonis. Next base: position 4,937 of record NZ_JAAALM010000273.1, on the reverse strand, counting down.
CCTGCAGCTCGGCGACGTCGGCGGGCCCCACGCGCAGCGCGGTCAGCTCCAGGCCCTCGGCGTTGGCGCGCCGGGACAGCTCCCCGGTCCACCACTTGCGCGCACCGGCCGGCGGGGCGCCGGCGGCGACGGTGGCCTCCACGAGGTCGACCGCGCCGGCGTTGGCGGTGTCGCGCATCTCCAGGTCGGAGAAGCCCCACTCCGCCTGCAGGCGCTTGCGGCGCTGCGCCGGCGGCTCGGGCAGCGTGGCGCGCAGCTCCTCCACCCACGCCGGGTCCGGCACGATCGGCACCAGGTCCGGCTCGGGGAAGTAGCGGTAGTCCTCCGCGTCGGACTTCTCCCGGCCCGGGGTGGTCAGGCCGGTGTCCTCGTGCCAGTGGCGCGTCTCCTGCACGACCTTCGCGCCCGAGCGCAGGACGGCGGCGTGCCGGGAGACCTCGTAGCGCACGGCGCGCTCCACCGAGCGCAGGGAGTTGACGTTCTTCGTCTCCGAGCGGGTGCCCAGCGGGGAGTCGGGCGTGGGGCGCAGCGAGAGGTTGACGTCGCAGCGCAGCGAGCCCTGCTCCATCTTCACGTCGGAGACGTCCAGCGCCCGCAGCAGGTCGCGCAGCGCCGCCACGTAGGCGCGCGCCACGTCGGGGGCGCGGTCGCCGGTGCCGGTCAGCGGCCTGGTGACGATCTCGATGAGCGGGATGCCGGCGCGGTTGTAGTCCACCAGGGAGTACTCCGCGCCGTGGATGCGCCCGGTGGAGCCGCCCACGTGCAGGGACTTGCCGGTGTCCTCCTCCATGTGGGCGCGCTCGATCTGCACGCGGTAGGTGAACGCCGGCTTCGAGCCGTCCTCGCTGGCGGGCACCTCCACGTCCAGCCACCCGTCGTGCGCGATGGGCTCGTCGTACTGGGAGGTCTGGAAGTTCTTCGGCATGTCCGGGTAGAAGTAGTTCTTCCGGGCGAAGCGGCAGGTGCGCGCGATGGAGCAGTTCAGCGCCAGCCCGATGCGCACCGCGGACTCCAGCGCCTTGGCGTTGAGCACCGGCAGCGCCCCGGGCAGGCCCAGGGAGACGGGGTCCACCTGGGTGTTCGGCTCGGCGCCGAACTCCGTGGGGGCCGCGGAGAACATCTTCGTCACGGTCGACAGCTCGACGTGGACCTCCAGGCCCAGCACCGGGTCGAACTGCGCGACGGCCTCGTCGTAGTCGACGAGGGCCACGCTCGTGGTGCTGCTGGTGGTGCTCATGCGGACAACCCCTCCCACTCCGGGACCTGCGCGAGCAACGGCCCGCCCCACTTCGCCACCAGCCGCGCCTCCAGGGCGGCACCCACCAGGTACAGGCGGTCGTCGGCCTGCTGCGGGGCCAGGACCTGCAGGCCCACCGGCAGCCCCTCGGAGAGCCCGACCGGCAGCGACATGCCGGGGATCCCGGCGAGGTTGGCCGGGATCGTGGCGACGTCGCCGGCGTACATCGCCAGCGGGTCGTCCAGCTTCTCCCCCAGCCGGTACGCCACCGTCGGCGCGGTCGGCGAGACGAGCACGTCCACCTGCCCGAACGCGGCGGCGAAGTCGCGCTGCACGAGGGTGCGGACCTTCTGCGCGCTGCCGTAGTAGGCGTCGTAGTACCCGGCGGACAGCGCGTAGGTGCCCAGGACGATGCGGCGCTTGGCCTCGTCGCCGAAGCCGGCGGCGCGGGTGGCGCGCATGACCTGCTCGGCGGTGACGCCGGAGCCCTCCGGCGTCACGCGCAGGCCGTAGCGCATGCCGTCGTACTTGGCGAGGTTGCTGGAGGCCTCGCTGGGCAGGATGAGGTAGTACGCGGCCAGGGCGTGCACGAGGTTGGGCAGGCTCAGCTCGACGACCTCGGCGCCGGCGGCGCGCAGCTCGTCCAGGGCCTCGCCGAAGCGGGCCAGCACGCCGGGCTCGTAGCCCTCGCCGGACAGCTCGTGCACCACCCCGACCTTCACGCCGCTCAGGTCGCCGGTGGCGCCGCGCCGGGCGGCGCCGACCACGTCGGGCACGGGGGCGGGGATCGAGGTGGAGTCGTACGGGTCGTGCCCGCCGATGACGGCGTGCAGCAGCGCGGTGTCGAGCACGGTGCGCGCGCACGGGCCGGCCTGGTCCAGGGAGGAGGCCAGCGCCACCAGCCCGTAGCGCGAGACGCCGCCGTAGGTGGGCTTGACGCCGACGGTGCCGGTGACGGCGGCGGGCTGGCGGATGGAGCCGCCGGTGTCCGAGCCGATCGTCAAGGGCGCCTCGAAGGCGGCCAGCGCCGCCGCCGAGCCGCCGCCGGAGCCGCCGGGGATGCGGGTGGGGTCCCACGGGTTGCGGGTGGGGCCGAACGCGGAGTGCTCGGTGGTCGAGCCCATCGCGAACTCGTCCATGTTGGTCTTGCCCAGCACCACCAGGCCGGCGGCGTGCAGCTCGCGCACGACGGTCGCGTCGTACGGGGGCACCCAGCCCTGCAGCATGCGCGACCCGCAGGTCGTGGGCATGCCCCGGGTGGTGAGGACGTCCTTGACGCCGATGGGCACCCCGGCCAGCGGGCCGAGCACGGCGCCGGCGGCGCGGTCGGCGTCGACCTGGCGGGCGCGGGCCAGCGCCCCCTCGGCGTCCACGTGCAGGAAGGCGTGCACGCCGCCGGGGTCGCCCCCGGTGGTGGGGCCGTCGACGGCCTCGATGCGCTCCAGGTGCGCCCGCACGACCTCCTCGGAGGAGACGACCTTCGCGCGCAGGCCCTCGGCCAGGCGCGCGGCGTCCCAGCGGACCAGCTCCGACACGCCGCTCACGCGTCCTCCTCCAGGATCTGCGGGACGCGGAAGCGCCCGTCCTCGGCCTCGGGGGCGCCGGCGAGCGCCTCCTCGGCGGTCAGCCCGGGCCGCACGACGTCGGGGCGGGTCACGTTGGTCAGGGGCACGGGGTGGGAGGTCGCCGGCACGTCCTCGGTCACCGCGGCGGTGACCTGCTGGACCGCGTCGAGGACCGCTCCGAGCTGGCCGGCCATGCGGTCCAGCTCCTCGTCGGTCATGTCGATGCGCGCCAGGCGCGCGAGGTGCTCGACCTCGGGACGGGATATCGCGGACACGACAGGGCAGTCTAGGGCGGGTCAGGACGGGCCGATGAGCAGCTGCGTGGCGGCGAGCTCGCGGTACAGCGGGGAGCGCTCCAGCAGCTGCGCGTGCGTGCCCGAGGCGGTGGCCCGCCCGTCCTCCAGGACGACGATCTGGTCGGAGTCCACGACCGTGGACAGCCGGTGCGCGACGACGACGAGGGTGCGCCGGGAGGCCGCGGCGACCAGCGCCTCGCGCAGCAGCGCCTCGTTGCGCGCGTCGAGGCTGGCGGTGGGCTCGTCGAGCAGCAGCAGCTCCCCGGGCGCCAGCAGGGTGCGGGCGATCGCCAGGCGCTGGCGCTGCCCGCCGGAGAGCAGCACCCCGCGCTCGCCGACCTGGGCGGCCAGGCCGGGGCCGCGCTCGGCCAGCTCGCGCAGGCCCACCGCGTCCAGGACGGCGAGGACCTCCTCGTCGGTGGCGCCGGGCGCGCCGAGGACGAGGTTCTCGCGCAGGGTGCCGGCCAGGACGGGCGCGTCCTGCTCCACGTGGCCCAGCCGGGCGCGCAGCGCCGCCAGCGGCTGCTCGCGCACGTCCACCCCGCCCACGCGCACGCTGCCGCCGTCGACCTCGTGGAAGCGCTCCACGAGGCCGAGCAGGGTCGACTTGCCGGCGCCGGAGGGGCCCACCAGGGCCGTGCGGGTGCCGCGCGGCACGGAGAAGCTCACCCCGCGCAGCGCGGGGGTGCCGTCGGGGTAGGCGAACGCGACGTCGTCGAGCTCCAGCAGCGGCACCGGGCCCGGGCGCTGCGGGGGCACCACCGCGAGGGGACCGGCGGGCGCGGTGCGCGCCGGCGGGCGCGGGTCGTCCTGCTCCACGGGCAGGCGCAGCACCTCGTCGACGCGGGTGAGGGCGGCCACCCCGCTCTGCACGACCGTCCAGGTCTGCACGAGCTGGCCCAGCGGCAGCACGAGCGTGAACAGCAGCAGCACGAACCCGACGAGCTCGGCGACGCTGGTGCCTCCGGAGGCCACGCGGGCGCCGCCCAGGCCCAGCACGAGGACGAAGGCGCCCTGCACGGCCACCTGCATCGCCGGGCCGAGCAGCGCGCGCACCCGGGTGGCGCGCACGGAGGCGTCGCGGGCGCGGCCGGCGGCGGCGACCACCCCGGCCAGCTCGCGGTCGGTGGCGCCGGAGGCGCGCAGGGTGCGCAGCGCGCCCAGCACCCGGCCCACCGCCGAGCTCATCGCGCCCACCTCGGCCTGCGTGGCCAGCGTCAGGCGCCCCAGGCGGCTGGAGGCCAGCGCGATCGCGGTGCCGGCCACGACGATCGCGGCGAGCGTGACGGCCAGCAGCACCGGGTCCAGGCGCGCCATGAGCACCAGGGCCCCCAGGAAGGTCAGGACCGTGGCGAGCAGGTCGAAGAGCCCGGAGGTCACCACGGCGGCCAGCGCCGTGGTGTCGCCGGAGACCCGCGAGAGCAGGTCCCCGGAGCTGCGGGCGTCGCGGGCGGCGATCGTCAGGCGGGCCAGGCGGGTGACCAGGGAGGTGCGCACCGCCAGCACCACCCCGGCGCCGGCGCGCTCCAGCAGGTACTGCCGGAGGCCGTCGGTGAGCGCGCCGAGCAGCACCACGCCCACCAGCAGCGCCGCGACCGGGCGCACCGGGGACCCGTCCTGCACCACCTGCACCACGCGGGCCACCGCGAGCGGCTGGGCCAGGGCGGTGGCGGCGCCGACGAGCGAGAGGAGCACCGCGGCGGCGATCGCGGCGCGGTGCGGGCGCAGGTGCGGCAGCAGCAGCCGGGCGGCGGCGCGCAGCGGCAGGACGGGCGGGGTCTCGGCCGGGCCGGCGGGCGCGGGCCCGCCGGGGTGCGGGGTGCTCACGGCGCCAGTGTG
>NZ_JAAALM010000272.1 GCF_009906395.1 Kineococcus indalonis | reverse complement strand
CCGTCGCGCGGGCCCGCGGCGCCGCCGCCGCGCGGGCCGCCGCCGCGGGCGCCTCCAGCCGGCGCAGCGCGCGGCCGGTGGCCTCCAGCACCCCCACCACGGCCGGGGAGGACAGCCGCGGCAGGCTGCCGGCCGGGCCGTCCAGGGCCAGGCAGCCCACCACCGCCGAGACGGGCCCGGAGTCGTCGACGAGCGGCACGGCCACCACGGCGCCGTACTTGCCGCGCAGCCGGCGGTGCTCCTCGAACGTCAGCCCCTGGCGCACGCCCGCGGGCAGGCGCTGCCAGCCGGCGGCGTCCACCTCCCCCGCGACGGCGTCCAGCGCCGCCACGTCCACGGCCACCACCTCCCCGTCGGCCGCCGCGCGGCCGATCACGCCCTTGCCCGGCGCCCACGCCGTGCCCGAGGCGACCGGGCGGCGACCGGCGCGCACCCGGTGCAGGCGCAGCAGGCGCGCCGGCCGGCCCGGCCAGGCCGGGCGGTGCAGCCGGTAGGCGGCCACCGCCAGGTCGCGCGCGTCGAGGCCGGTGGCGTCCACCGCGCTCCACAGCACCGCGTGCAGCAGGTCGTCGAGGACCTCGCGGTGCGCGGCGCGGCGCCCGGCGCGCCAGCGCGCCACCGCCTGCGCGGCGGTGGTGGCCACCGCCAGCACCGCGGTCAGGGCGATGAGCGCGCCCACCACCTCCCGCGGGGCGGCCCACAACCCGGCGCGCTCCAGCGCCAGCAGGGCGCCGACCACCGCGGCCAGCACCGCCAGCGACACGTCCACGACCAGCCGCCGCACGCACCCTCCCGGAGCCCGCGGGGCGTGCCCGGCCGGCCGCGCCCCGCGGGCCACCCTAGGGACGGGCCCGGACAGCGCGCCCGCGGTGCCGGGGCGGCCCCGCCCCGGCGGAGCACTACGCTCGGTGCGTGGCGACCCGGGACGTGGTGGTGGTCGGCGCGAGCGCCGGCGGGGTGGAGGCGCTGCGCACCCTGGTGGCCGGGCTGCCGGCGGACCTGCCGGCGACGGTGCTGGTGGTGCTGCACGTGCCGCCCACGGGCGCCGACGCCCTGGCCTCGATCCTCGACCGCGCCGGTCCCCTGCCCGCGCGCACCGCCGTCCCCGGCGAGCCGCTGCCGCGCGGCACCGTCCTGGTGGCCACCCCCGACCGGCACCTGATGCTCGCCGGCGGTCGCGTCGTGCACTCCACGGGCCCGCGGGAGAACGGGCACCGCCCGGCGGTGGACGTGCTGTTCCGCTCCGCGGCGCACGCGCTCGGCGCCCGCGTGGTCGGCGTGGTGCTCTCCGGGACGCTGGACGACGGCACCGCCGGCCTGGTCGCGGTGCGCAGCCGCGGGGGCGTGGGCGTGGTGCAGGAGCCCTCCGACGCCCTGTTCGCCGCGATGCCCGCCAACGCGGTCGCGGCCGCGGACCCCGAGCACGTGCTGCCCGTGGCCGCGATCCCCGCCCTGCTGGAGGAGCTGGTGCACCAGGAGGTCCCCGACGTCGCGGAGGCGCGCGGCGGGACGGGGACCACGGACCCGGAGGTGGCCGTGGCACGGTTCGACATGGACGTGGTGGACTCCGACGACCACCCCGGCGACCCGTCGGGGTACACCTGCCCCGACTGCTCCGGGGCGCTGTGGCGCATCGACGACCACGGCCTGCTGCGCTTCCGCTGCCGCGTGGGGCACGCCTGGACCGCGGAGAGCCTGCACGAGCAGCAGAGCGCGGAGACGGAGGGCGCCCTGTGGGTGGCGCTGCGCAGCCTGGAGGAGCGCGCCGCGCTGAACCGGGAGCTGTCGCGGCGGGCCGAGGAGTCCGGCCGGCGCATCAGCGCCGGGCGCTTCGGCGAGCGCGCCGACGAGACCACCGAGGCCGCCTCGGTGATCCGCCGGCTGCTCACCGGGCGCGGCGACGTCACCGGTGACGAGGTGGGCGCGTGAGCGGGGCGGGGGCCGCCGAGGTGCCCGAGGAGGACGGCCCCGTGGAAGCGGACGGCCTCGCGGACGGCCCCGCGGACGGCTTCGCGGACGCGGCCGCCGGCACGCCCCGGCAGCTCGACGAGCTGCTGCTGCTGCTGAAGGAGGCGCGCGGGTTCGACTTCACCGGTTACAAGCGCCCCAGCCTGGAGCGGCGGGTGCGCCGCCGCATGGCCGACGTCGGCATCGCCACCTACGAGGAGTACCGCGACCGCCTCGAGGTCGACGCCGACGAGTTCACCGCGCTGTTCAACACCATCCTCATCAACGTCACCTCCTTCTTCCGCGACGCCGAGGCGTGGGAGCGGCTGCGCACGGACCTGCTGCCGCAGCTGCTGGAGCGCAAGCCGACCGGCCCGCTGCGCGCGTGGAGCGCCGGCTGCGCCTCGGGCCAGGAGGCCTACACCACCGCCATCTGCCTGGCCGAGCTGCTGGGCCCGGAGCAGTTCCGCGAGCGCGTGAAGATCTACGCCACCGACGCCGACGAGGAGGCCCTGGCGCACGCGCGCACCGCCACCTACGGCGAGCGCGAGGTCAGGAGCGTGCCGCCGGAGCTGCTGGAGAAGTACTTCGAGGCCAGCGGCGGGCGCTTCACGTTCCGCCAGGACCTGCGGCGCTCGGTCATCTTCGGCCGCGCCGACCTGGTCCAGGACGCGCCCATCTCCCACGTGGACCTGCTGACGTGCCGCAACACGCTGATGTACCTGACGGCGGAGACGCAGGCGCGCATCGCCGAGCGGCTGCACTACTCGCTGAACCCCGAGGGGCTGCTGTTCCTGGGCAAGGCGGAGATGCTGCTCAGCCAGAGCTCCCTGTTCTCCCCGGTGGACCTGAAGAACCGCATCTTCCGGCGCGTGGGGGCCGCGCGCCCGGTCTCCCGCCTCACGGCGCCCGTGCCGCCGGTGCTGGCGCCGCCGGCCGACCCCGACGGCGGGGTGCTGCGCGACGAGGCGCTGGCGGCCAGCCCGGTGGCGCAGATCGTGCTGGACCAGGCGGGGGCCGTGGTGCTGTCCAACCAGCGCGCCGACGCCCTGTTCGGCCTGAGCGCGGCCGACACCGGCCGTCCCTTCCAGGACCTGGAGGTCTCCTACCGGCCGGTGGAGCTGCGCTCGGCCGTGGACCAGGCGCACGCGCAGCGGCGCACCGTGTGGATCCGCGACGTGGCCTGGACGCGCCCGCGCAGCGAGCAGCGCTGGTTCGACGTGCAGGTGGTGCCGCTGCGCACCGCGCACGGCCAGGCGCTGGGCACGGCGGTGGTCTTCATCGACGTCAGCCGCTCCCGGCAGCTGCAGGACGAGCTGGAGGACGCCCACCGCCAGCTGGAGACCGCTTACGAGGAGCTGCAGTCCACCAACGAGGAGCTGGAGACCACCAACGAGGAGCTGCAGTCCACCGTCGAGGAGCTGGAGACCACCAACGAGGAGCTGCACTCCACGAACGAGGAGCTGGAGACGATGAACGAGGAGCTGCAGTCGATGAACGACGAGCTGCAGCACTCCAACGACGAGCTGCGCCTGCGCACCGAGGAGGTCGGCGCCCTCAACAGCTACATGGAGGGCGTCTTCGCCAGCCTGCGCGTGGGGGTGGCCGTGGTGGACCCGGGGATGCGCGTGACGGTGTGGAACGCGTGGGCCGCGGAGGTGTGGGGCGTGCGCGGCGACGAGGCCCTGGGCGAGCACCTGCTGGGTCTGGACATCGGCCTGCCCCTGCACGAGGTGGGCCCGGCCGTGCGCGCCGTGCTGGCCGGCGAGGAGGCCGCGGTGCTGCAGCTGGACGCGGTGAACCGGCGCGGGCGCGCGCTGGCGGTGCAGGTCTCGGTGCTGCCGCTGCAGGGCGCGCAGGGCGCGCTGTCCGGCGCCCTGGTCGTCATGGAGCAGCGGGCCCCGGAGGCCTGAGGGCACCGGGGCGCCCCGGGGCGCCCCGGTGGGCCCCGCCGGCGCCGGCAGCGCCGCCCGACGAGGTCGAGCCGTGCGCGCGTCCCCGGGAGCGCTCCAGGGCGGAGCGCAGCAGCTGCTCGAGGTCGCGGCGCGAGGGGTCGGCCACGACCAGCGCGGCCAGGTCGCGCAGCTTGACGTTGCGGTCCTGGCTGAGGGTCGTCATCGCGGCGAACGCCTCCTCCACCGGGCACCCCAGCCACCCGGCGACCAGGCCCTTGGCCTGCTCGATGACGGCGCGCGAGCGCATCGCGATCTTCAGGTTGTCCGCCGTGGCGCGCAGCTCCTGCGCTCGCCGCGCCTCGCGCAGCAGGGCGCCGGCGGCCTCGGCGAAGACGGTGGCGCGGTCCAGGTCCGCCTCGGTGCCCAGCGCGCCGGGCGCCGGGCCGTACACGCCCAGGACGCCGGCGACCTCCTCGCCCAGGCGCACCGGCAGCGCCAGCGCGCTGCGCACCGGGCTGCCGGCGAGGTGCCGGCCCAGCGCGGGCCAGCGCGGGTCGGCGGGCAGGTCGCTGCTGGTGAGGGCCCGGCCCTGCTGGTAGGCGTCCACGCACGGGCCCTGCCGGGCGGTCCACTGCGCGCCGTCGGCGGCCTGCGCCTGCGCGGAGTCGGCGGCGGCCTCCTGCGGCTCGGCGGGGTCGCCGAGCACGACGCTGCTCCAGGAGGCGCCGCGCACGGCGCGGGTGGCCAGCGCCGCCACCCGCGAGAGCAGCTCGTGCAGGCCCACCTCCCCCAGCGGCAGGGTCGTCAGGGCCGCCACCGCGCGCAGCACCTCGTCGTCCTCGGCGCGCGCGGCCGCCCGCGGTCCGGGGGCCGCGGACTCATGCGCGGCGGCGCCGGTGCGCGGGGACAGCACCCAGCCCAGGCTGCGCGCGTCGGGGCGCCCCGCGGCCGCCACGGCGGTGACGACGACGCCCGCGCGCACCGGGTCGCCGGTGCGCGGGGTGAGCACCAGCTCGCCCTCGGCGGAGCCGCGGTGCAGGGCGGTGGCGATGAGGGTGCGCACCGCGGGGCGGTCCGCGGCGCCGACGAGGGCGGGCAGCGGCTTGCGCAGCAGGCGCGCGGGCTGCACGCCCAGCAGGGCGGCGGCGGCGTGGTTGGTCTCGCGCACGGCGCCGTGGGCGTCGGTGGTCAGCACGGGCACCGGCACGGCCAGGGTGAGGGCGCGCAGGGCGGCGCGCGCGTCGGTCTCGCGCTCCAGGAGCTCCTCGATCTGCCGCTGCTGGGCGGCGAGCTCGTCGTCGGCGACGGCCAGCTCCTCGGTGACCACCTGCAGGCGCAGCTCCAGGTCGTCCTCGTCGTACGGGGCGGGGGACGAGTGGACGACCCGCAGGCCCTCCGCGTGCTGCTGCGCACCCTGTTCAGGCGTCATGGTCGTTCCCAGGCTCCCGTGTCCGCGACACCGTGCGCTCGATGCACCCCCAGCATGGCCGCTGCGACGCCCCGTCGCCAAGTGGGCCGCCCGGGTGAGGTCGGGGGCCGGGCTCCCCCGCGGACGCCCCGGTGCGCTCCTACCGGCACTGCGTGCGCGAGAAGTACGAGTGGGTCGAGGAG
>NZ_JAAALM010000271.1 GCF_009906395.1 Kineococcus indalonis | reverse complement strand
CCGCCGGGGCGGGCGGCGCCGGCCGGGGGGGCGCGGGCGCGGGGACGGCTCCTGAGCGCCGGCGCCACCCGCCCGCGCGCCTCCCCGCGACCTGCACCGGACGTTCTCGCGCCCGGCCCTGGTCACGGGCCGTCGCGTGCCCCAGACTCCGTGGCACCAGCAGTCACGGTCGGGGGAGTTCAAACCATGAGCGAACTGAGCAGCGGGCCTGTCGTGTCCGGGCAGAGCTACGTCGTCGACGAGGTGCACGGGCACGCCCCGCGCACCCTGGAGGACTTCGCGGGGGAGACCTCGTTCCACGTCACGCACGGCGGCCACGTCCACGAGGTGGTGGGCATCGGGCGAGTGCTGGACGGCCACGCGCGCGTGCACGAGAAGATGGGCGGCGCCGGCGGCAAGGACGTGCGGGTGTGGAGCGTCAGCCGCACCGCGCAGGGCTTCGCGGCGGAGCACGCCGCCCCCTGAGCCGCGGCTCCCCGCGGCCGCTCCACCCGGCGTGCCCCGCCGCACCCTCGGGCACACCGGGTGGAGCAGCCGCCCCGCACCAGGAGGGCCCCGTGACCAGCACCGACGACCGGCCCCGACCGGACCCGGGCCCCGCCGCACCCGCCGCGGTGCGCACCTCGGTGGACGTGCCGCTGCGCCTCGCCCTGGGCGTGCACCGCGTCCGGCTGCTGTCCAACGACCCTGACGAGGCCGCCCAGCTCGCCCGGCACGGCATCACCGTCACCGAGCGGGTGCCGACCGGCGTGCACCTGACCGCGGCCAACGCCCGCTCCCTGGCCGCCGAGCGCGACCGCACCGCCCACACCCTGCGGCTGGGCGCGCCGCCGGGCTAGCGCGGCCGGGCCGGGCGCGCCGCCCGCTCAGGGCGCGTGCACGGCCGCGCGCAAGCGCGCCACGGCCAGGGCCCGCGCGGCCCGGCCCTCCGGCGTGGGCGTCAGCGGGTACACGTGCACCAGCCCGCGCCCCTCGTGCAGCTCCACGTCCACCCCGGCGGCGCGCGCCCGCGCGGCGAGCAGGCGCGCGTCGGGCAGCAGGATGTCGCGGGTGCCGCAGAACACCGTCAGCGGCCCGAGCCCGGCCGGCTCGCCCGCCAGCGGGCTGACGCGCGGGTCGTCCACCGGCAGGTCCCCGCGCCACAGCTCGACCAGCACCCGGGTGCCCTCGCGCGCCAGCCACGGGTCGTGCGGCTGCACCGCGTCGATGCCCGGGTTGGCCAGCGACAGGTCCAGCGCGGGGGAGACCAGCACGGTGCGCGGCAGCACCACGCCGTGCTCGTCGCGCAGCAGCTGCGCGGCGGACAGCGCGATCTGACCCCCGGCGGAGTCCCCCGACAGGCACACCGGGCCGTGCTCGGCGCGGGTGGCCAGCACCAGCCCCGCCACGGCCGGCACCACCGCGGCGGCGGTGCCGCGCGGGACGAGCGGGTGCACCGGCAGCAGCACCGTGGTGCGGGCCTGCGCGGCGACCTGCGCGGCGAAGCGGAAGTGCTGGCGCACCACCTCGTCCACCCACCCGCCCCCGTGCACGTGCACCACCGCGCCGCGCGCACCGCCCGCGCGCGGGGTGAGCACGTGCACCGGCCAGCCCGCCCAGCGCGTCGTGGACACCGCCACGTCCCGGCGCAGCCGCCGCGGCGGGTCCGAGGGGCGCGGGCGCAGGGAGCGCTGGGCGACGTGCCGGTGCGCCTCGGCGGCGGAGGAGTACACCCGGTTCGCGCGGGTCAGCCGCAGCAGCGGCGGCAGCAGCCTGCTCGGGACGCTCGGCGACACCGCCACCTCCTGACGCGGGCCGCGTGGTGGCGCCCCGCGGCGATCGTGGTCCGCCCCGGCGCCCGCCGCACCCCGGGCGTGGTCCAGCCGGCCGGGGGCGCGGGGCGCGGACGGCGTCCGGGCCGCGGCAGCCACAGCGGCACCGCCGCCCGGTAGGCGTGGTGCTCCTCCCCGAACAGCGACTCCAGGAACCGCTCCTCCGAGGGCCTGACGAGCACGTGCCACAGCAGCCCCCCGGCGAACGGCACCCCGTAGTACAGGGGGGAGCCCACCAGCAGCGCCACCCCCAGGGCCTGGGTGGTGCCGCTGAGCGCCATGGGGTTGCGCACCAGCCGGTACGGGCCGGTGACCACCAGCCGGGCCGCGGCCTCGAACGGCACCGGGGTCCCCTCCCCGCGGGCCATCGCGAACGCGCAGCGCACGCCGAAGGCGCTGGCCGCCACCAGCAGCACCGCCCCCGCCGCCGTCCCGCCCGGCAGCAGCACCCGCGGCACGCCGAGGAGCACCTCCACCCCGCGCAGCACCGCGGGCAGGGCCACCAGCGCCAGGGACCACACCAGCAGCATCCACCCCAGCGTCCTGGCCAGGTGGCGCCGGTGAGGGGCCGGGCGGGCGACCCGGTAGAGCCTCACCGCGCCCGCCGGTGCAGCACCAGCAGCGCGGCCGCGCTGCCCGCCGTGGCCAGCCCCATCGCCGCCGCGCCCACCCCGCCGGTCCCGGCGGCGGCGGCGTACGCGCACGTCAGCGCGGTGCTGTAGAGCACCGCGCCGCACGTGAGCGCGGCCAGCGCGGCGGCGGCCGCGCGGGCCCCGCGCCGGGGGTTCACGTCAGCAGGTCGCTCAGCGCCGGTTCCAGGCGCGGGAACGCGAACGGGAAACCCGCCGCGAGCAGGGCGGCGGGCACCGCGCGCCGGCCGGTCAGCCCCAGCGCGGGGTCGGTGCGCAGCAGCACCGAGCCCGCGCGCACCGCGAGCGCCGGGGTCGGCGGCGCGGGCGGGCGGCGCAGCACCCGCCGCAGCGCCGCCATGAGCTCGGCGTTGCGCACCGGGGTGGGCGAGGAGGCGACCAGGACCCCGCGCGGGGGCTCGGTGCCCTCCAGCTCCGCCCCGGCCGGCAGACCCAGGCCCCAGCGCGCCACGCCCGCCATCTGCGCCGGCCCGTCCGCCGACGGGGAGGACTCCGCGACCTCCGCCTCGCCGGCGTCGCCGTGGACCGCCAGGGTGCCGGCCTGCAGCCACACCGGCACCGGGGCGTCCAGGTCCGCCGCCGCCCGCGCCAGCGCGCGGGTCGGCTCCACCCGCGAGCGGGTCAGCAGCTCCACGTTCGCGCGCGTGGGCCGGCGGTCCACCAGCTCCCCGGCGAGGTTGACCACGGCGGCGCCGGGCAGCTCGCGCGCCCACGCCCCGAAGCCCCCCGCCACGACGACCTTCACCGCGCCACGGTAGCGGCGCCGGTCCCGCGCGCGCGGGCCTTCCGGTCCACCAGGACGGCCACCGCGAGCAGGGCCGCGACGTCGAGCGCGACGAGCGGCGGCGGCGCGCTGCCCGCCTCCAGCGACCGCGCCAGGGCGCCGGTGAGCACCGCCGGCACCATCAGGACGACGTTGCCCACCGCGTGCAGCACCACCGCCGCCTCCAGGCCGCCGGTGCGGTGCACCAGCCAGGAGGCCACGAGGCCGAAGGCGAACCGGTCGGCGAACAGCCACGGGTCCTGCGCGCCGTGCGCGGCGCTGAACAGCGCCGCCGAGACCACCGCGGCCAGCACCGCGCCCACCACCGGCCGCGCGCACCACGACCCCAGCGCCTGCGCCAGCCAGCCGCGGAAGAGGAACTCCTCCCCGGCGGCCTGCAGCGGCGTGGTCAGCACCACCACCGCCAGCAGCGCCACCGCCTGCCGGGCGGCGGGGGCGCTGCCCTCCCCGAACGGCGCGCGGCCGGCCAGCGCCTCGGCGGCGGCCATCGCCAGCGCGCCCAGGACGGTGACGGCCAGCACCGGCGGCAGCGCGCGCAGCACCCACCCCCACCGCCACCGGCTCGCCGTGGAGGCCAGCGCCCCCGGTCCGCGCCCGTACCCGGCCACCAGCGCCAGCCACGCCAGCGGCACGCCCGCGGCCAGCACCAGGTTCGACAGCAGCAGGCCCCACCACGCGCTGGACAGGGCCTGCTCCAGCGCGGCGCCGTCCAGGCCGCTGAGGAGCGCGGCGGCGCCGTAGCCGGCGCCGGTGAGCAGCACGGCGAGGAGCAGGCCGCCGGCGAGGGCGGCGGTGCCCACCAGGGGCCGCCACCAGCGGTTCGCGGGCCCGCGCAGGGCGGCGGTGTACGCGACGGGGGAGCAGGACGGTGCTGTCCCCGGGACGGCGGGTGCCTCGATCACACCGGCAGGCTGCCCGCGGCGGCGGCGCCGGCGCGTCGGCCGTGCGGTGCTCCCGGGGCATCGACCGAGGTCGACTCCCGCACGCCGGACGGCGACCCGCGGTGCTCCCGCGGGCGGTGCCCGCCCTCCTACGCTGACCCGGTGAGCAGCACGACCGGTGGAACGGTCCGCAGCGCCCCGCCGGGCGGGGCGCTGCCCGCGGCGCCGGCGCCGGTCCCCGCGACCCCGCGCCGGCGCGGGCGGACCGCGCTGCGCCTGGCGGGCGACGCGTGCCTGGTCCTGGTGTGCCTGGCGGTGGGTCTGGTCCTCCTCGGCGCGGAGCTCGACCCGGGCACCGGGCCGAGGGTGCGCGGTGACGCGGCCCTGTTCCTGGACCTGCTGCTGGGCGCGCCGGCCTGCTTCGCGCTGTTCGCGCGGCGGCGGGCACCGGTGCTCGTCGCGGCCCTGCTGGTGGTGCTCTCCGCGGTCTCGACCTTCGTGGCCGTGCCGTCGCTGGTGGCGCTGTTCGGGGTGGCCGCGCGCCGCCGCTGGCCCGCGGTGGCCGCCGTGGCGGCGGGCACGGTGCTGGCCGGGACGGTCCACGCGCTGCTGTGGCCCGAACCGGGCTTCCCGGCGTGGGGCGCGCCGCTGCTCCTGCTGGGCCTGGTCGTGCCGGTGGCCGGCTGGGGCATGTACGTGCGCACCCGCCACCAGCTCCTGGCCTCGCTGCGCGAGCAGGCCGAGCGCGCCCGCGCCGAGCAGGAGATGCGCGTGCGGCAGGCGCGCACCACCGAGCGCGCCCGCATCGCCCGCGAGATGCACGACGTCCTGGCGCACCGGCTGTCCCTGGTGAGCATGCACGCCGGCGCGCTGGAGTTCCGGCCCGACGCGGACCCGGCCGACGTCGCGCGCGCCGCGGGCGTCATCCGCGCCGGCACCCACGAGGCGCTGGAGGACCTGCGCGACATCCTCGGCGTGCTGCGCGCGGAGGAGGTCACCGCCGCGGGCGCGGAGGAGGCGCGCGGGCGCCCGCAACCGGTCCTGGCCGACCTGTCGGAGCTGGTGGGCGAAGCGCGGGCCGCCGGCTCGCGGGTGCGGCTGGACCTGGAGCTCCCCGCCCGGGCCGAGGCGCCGGCGCTGGTGGGGCGCACCGCGTTCCGCGTCGTGCAGGAGGGCTTGACGAACGCGCGCAAGCACGCCGCCGGCCGGGAGGTGCGGGTGCTCGTGCGGGGCGCGCCCGGCCACGGGCTGGAGGTCGTCGTCGACGACGTCGCCGAGGGGGCGCTGCCGGTGTTCCCGGGCGCCCCGGCGACGGCGCGGGTGCCGGGGCGCCCGGGAAC
>NZ_JAAALM010000270.1 GCF_009906395.1 Kineococcus indalonis | reverse complement strand
GTGGTGGCGGTGCTGGGCGCGTCGGCGGTGCTGCTGCGGCCGCTGCGCGGGGGGCCGACGGCGCTGGGGGCGCTGCCGGCGTGGGCGGCGGCGGCGGTGGTGCCGCTGTCCGGCCTGGCCGTGATGCCGTTCCTGCCCGAGGAGGCCTGGCGCACCTACGCCAACTGGTGGCCCGGCGCCACGCAGGTGGTGGTGTCCGCGCTGGTGGTGCGCCGGCACCGGTGGGCGGCGCTGGCCGCGGAGCTGGCCTCCGCCGCCGTCATCGCCGTCGCCGTGCTGGGGGCGGGCGAGCCGGACCCGTGGGTGGGCATCGCCGCCCTGAACCAGCCGGCGCTGCTGTGGTTCAGCGCCTCCGTGGGGGTGCGGGCGCTGTTCGACCGCACCGCCCGGGAGGTGCGGCACTACGAGGAGGCCGCGGCGCGCGCGGCGGCGGCCACGGCGTCCACCGCGGCGCGCGCGGCCAGCGCCCGGCAGCGCCGCGCCGACCTGGACCTGGCCGCGGTGCCGCTGCTGCGCTCGGTCGCCGACGCCGAGGCCGGGGGGCAGGCCCGGTGGGCGCAGCTGCCGCGCGCCGCGGTGGGCGTGGAGCGGCGCCTGCGCGACGACCTGCGCGCCCGCGCCCTGCTGGACGAGCGGGTGCGGGCGGGGCTGCGCACGGCCCGCGCGCGCGGCTGCACCGTGGACGTCGTGGACGACCGCGCCGCGCGCGCCGGCGGGGAGCGGGAGGAGGCGTTCCTGGCGGGGCTGCGCGCGGTGCTGGCGGCGGTGCTGCCGGTGTGCGCCGAGGGGGCGGTGACGCTGCGCCTGCCGCCGGACGGGCGGGTGGCGACCCTGGCGGTGGAGGCCGGCCCGGCGACCGCGGCGGGCGCGGCGCGGGCCCTGGCGGGCGCGCTGCCGGCCCACCTGGACGCCGAGGTCGACGTCGCGGGCGGGTCGCTGTGGGCGGAGGTGCGCCCGCGCCCCTAGCGTCGGGCCGGACGGGCCGCCCCCGGCGCGACGAGGAGTCAGGAGAGCACGATGACGCACCCCACCCGCGCGTCCGCCGGCGAGCCGGTGCTCGTCGCGCCCCGCACCCTTGCCGGCCGCTGGCGGCAGGTGGGCCCGGGCCTGCTGGCCGCGGCCACCGGCGTGGGCGCCGGCGACCTGGTCGCCACCCTGGTGGCCGGCGCCCGCTACGGCACGGCGCTGCTGTGGGCGGCGCTGCTGGGCACGGCGCTGAAGCTGGCGCTGGCCGAGGGGGTGGGCCGCTGGCACCTGGCCTCGGGCACCACGCTGCTGGACGGCTGGCGGCGCCTGGGGCGCTGGGCGACGACGTTCTTCGGCGCGTACGTGGTGGTGTGGGGGTTCGTGTACGGGGCCACCGCGATGTCGGCGGTGGGCCTGCCGCTGAACGCGCTGTTCGGCGGCCTGGAGGTGCGGTACTGGGCGGCGCTGGCCGGGGTGGTGGGCCTGGCGCTGGTGTGGGTGCAGCGCTACCACGCCTTCGAGCGGTTCATGACGGTGCTGGTGCTGGTGAAGTTCGCGACCGTGGTGGCCACGGCCGTGCTGGTCGCCCCGGACCTGGGCGACCTGGCGTCCGGGCTGGTGCCGCGGCTGCCGGACGGCTCGACGGTGTACGTGCTGGGCCTGGTCGGCGGGGTGGGCGGCACCATCACGATGGCCGCGTACGGCTACTGGATGTTCGCCAAGGGCTGGCGCGGCACCGGGTGGCTGTCGGTGATGCGGCTGGACAACGCCGTGGGGTACGTCATGACGGGCGTGTTCGTCGTGGCGATGCTCGTGGTGGGTTCCACGGTGCTGCTGGGCGCGGACCTGACCGCCTCGGACTCCGGGCTGCTGACGCTGGGTGCGGAGCTGGGCGAGCGGTACGGGCAGTGGGCGCGGGTGCTGTTCCTCACCGGGTTCCTGGCGGTGACCTCGACGTCGCTGCTGGGGGTGTGGAACGGCGTGAGCATGATGTTCGCGGACTGGGTGCGCACGGTGCGGATGCCGCACGGCCGGCGCGCGGAGCCGGCGCCGGCCGCGCGGGAGGGGGCCGCGGCCAGCGCGACGGCGGAGGTGTTCGCGCGCGGCGCGGTGGAGCGCTCCCTTCCCTTCCGGGCGTACCTGCTGTGGCTGACGTTCCCGCCGATGGCGCTGCTGCTCTTCGACCGCCCGTTCGGGCTGACGCTGGTGTACGGGGTGCTGGGCTCGGTGTTCATGCCGTTCCTGGCCATCACCCTGCTGCTGCTGCTGAACTCGCGGCGGGTGGAGGCCGCCGGGCGCTCGGGGTGGGTGTCCAACGCGTTCCTGGCGGCGGCCTCGGCGCTGTTCCTGGCGCTGCTGGTGACCGACCTGGCCGACCGCCTCGGCGCGGGCTGAGGCGGCCGGCCCGGGGATCCCGGGATCAGGGGCGCCGGGTCAGGCGTCGAATCCGTGCACGGCGAGGTAGCCGCGCAGCCGGCGCGCGGCCAGCTCGGGGTCGGCCAGCACGCCGGCCTCGTCGGCCAGGCGGAAGGTCTCGGCCTGGTGCACGGCGCTGCGCGCGGCGTGCAGCCCGCCGACCATCGCGTAGCCGTCCTGGCGGCCGTCGAGCCAGTTGAGGAACGCGATGCCCGCCTTGTAGTGGGGCGTGGGGGCGCCGAACACGTGCCGCGCCAGCGGCACGGTGGGGTCCAGGGCGGCGTGGAAACCCTCGGCGTCGCCCTCGTCGAGGCGGGCCAGCGCCGCCGCGGCGGCGGGGGCGATGCCGGCGAAGATGCCCAGCAGGGCGTCGGAGTGGTGCTCGCGCCCGTCGACCACCTCGCCCGCGATGAGCTCGGGGTAGTTGAAGTCGTCGCCGGTGTACAGGCGCACGCCCGCGGGCAGCCGGCGGCGCAGCTCGCGCTCGTGGTCGGCGTCGAGCAGGGAGACCTTCACCCCGTCGACCTTCGCGGCGTGGGCGCCGACGAGCTCGACGAAGGCGTCGGTGGCGGCGGCGACGTCGCGCGAGCCCCAGTAGCCGGCCAGGGCGGGGTCGAAGACCTCCCCCAGCCAGTGCAGCACCACGGGGCGCTGCACCTGCTGCAGCAGCCGGGCGTAGACGGCGGCGTAGTCCTGCGGGCCGGTGGCGCTGGCGGCCAGGTGCCGGCTGGCCATGAGGACCACCTGCGCGCCGGCGTCCTCCACGACGGCGACCTGCTGCTCGTAGGCGGCGGCGACGTCGGCCAGCGGGTGCGCGCCGGGGGCGAGGTGGTCGGTGCCGGCTCCGGCGGCGATGCGCCCGCCGCAGGCGGCGGCCTCGGCGGCGCTGCGGCGCACCAGCTCGGCGGTGGCGGTCCAGTCCAGGCCCATGCCGCGCTGGGCGGTGTCCATGGCCTCGGCCACGCCCAGGCCCAGGCCCCACAGGCGGCGGCGGAAGGCCAGGGTGGCCTCCCAGTCCAGGTCGGCGGGGGCGCCGGGGACGGTCTCGGAGCCGGTGCGCGGCACGACGTGGGCGGCGGCGAGGGCGGTGCGGCTGCGCGCGGGGCCGGCGGGCGCGCCCCAGTCCACGGGTTCGTGCACGGCGTGCTCGACGACCTGGACGCCGCCGCCGGCGGTGCGCCGGGGCAGGCGCAGGACGGTGCCGGTGGTGGCGCGGCCGGCGGGGGTGGGAGCGGTGGTGGCCGGGCGCGTGCTCACCGCGCTCACAGGCTCAGCTCCGCCAGCTCCACGCGCCGGCCCTGCGCGGAGGAGGCCAGCCCGGCCTCGGCCAGGCGCACGCCGCGGGCGCCGGAGGCGAAGTCGTAGGGGTGGGGGGCGTCCTCCACGACGTGGCGCACGAACTGCTCCCACTGCACCTTGAAGCCGTTGTCGAATCCGCCGGGCTCGTTGTCGGGCACCTCCAGCCAGTCGTCGCGGTAGCGGTGCTGCTCGGGCAGGTCGGGGTTCCACACGGCGCGCGGGGTGGCGCTGCGCGGCTGCACGCGGCAGCCGAACAGGCCGGCCACGGCGCTGCCGAGGGTGCCGTCGACCTGGAACTGCACGAGCTCGTCGCGGTCCACGCGCACGGCCCAGGAGGAGTTCAGCTGGGCGATCACCCCGCCCTCGAGCTCGAAGATGGCGTAGGCGGCGTCGTCGGCGGTGGCCTTGTACGCCTCGCCGTTCTCGTCGTGGCGCACGGGCACGTGGGTGACGGCGCGGGCGGTGACGGCCTCGACGGGGGCGATGACCTGCTCCAGGACGTAGTTCCAGTGGCAGAACATGTCCGCGACGATGCCGCCGCCGTCCTCGGCGCGGTAGTTCCAGCTGGGGCGCTGGGCGGGCTGCCAGTCGCCCTCGAAGACCCAGTAGCCGAACTCCCCGCGCACGGAGAGGACCTCGCCGAAGAAGCCGGAGTCGACCAGGCGCTTGAGCTTGCGCAGGCCGGGCAGGAAGAGCTTGTCGTGCACGACGCCGTTCTTGACGCCGGCGTCGGCGGCGGCCCTGGCCAGGCGCACGGCGCCCTCGAGGGTCTCGGCGGTGGGCTTCTCGGTGTAGACGTGCCGGCCGGCGGCGACGGCCGCCAGGATCGAGCGCTCGCGCACCGAGGTGAGCTGGGCGTCGAAGTAGACGGGGTGCTCGTCGTCGGCCAGGGCGTCCTCGAGGCTGGTGGTCCAGCGCTCCAGGCCGTGGCGCCGGGCGATGTCGCGCAGCTTGGCCTCGTCGCGGCCCACGAGCAGGGGGTCGAGCTGGACCCGGCTGCCGTCGGAGAGCTGCACGCCCCCCTGCTCCCTGATCGCCAGCACCGAGCGCACCAGGTGCTGCCGGTAGCCCATGCGTCCCGTGACGCCGTTCATCACCACTCCGAGGCGCTGCGTCATCGCTGCTCCTCCTCCTCACCGGGTCCTGCCCCGTGGCGGGGCCTCTGGAAAGCGCTTGCCAGAGGCTAGGCGACCAGGTCGCCCCCGTGCAAGGACCCCGCGCCCCCGGACCCGCCGGGCCGGGTGCGCGAGCCGGCGCGGGAGCCGGCGCGGTGCGGGCGCGGTGGGCGGCGGGTGGAGGTCCCGAGCGCCGGGGGACCCGCGCGCGACCGCGCGGTGACGTTCCGGCGAACACGCCCGGTGAGCTCCCGCCCGCTGCTAGGTTCGCCGCACTCGCTGAGCCGTCCGGGGGATCGGCGGCAGGGTCCTCGACGGTCTCGACGCACCGCGCACCACCCCCACGAGCAGTCCGGAGGTGGGCGCGTGAGCGTCTTCCGCACGATCGTCTTCCCCGCGCTGCGGCTGGTGGTGTGGGCCGCCATCGCCGTCGCCCTGCTGTGGCTGGCCTTCGGGCGCGCCGCCACCGCCGGCGGGGAGGCCGCCGCCACCCCCTCGGCCGTCCTGGAGCCCGCCACCGCCCCGGTCGTGCGCGCCGACGTGGTCAACACCGTCTCCCTCAGCGGCACCGTCAACGCCGACCCCGCCGCCACGGTGAAGTCCACCGCCGCCGGCGAGGTGGGCCGCGTGCGCGCCGAGGTCGGCGACGCCGTGGAGAAGGGCACCCCGCTGTTCAC